>JBCDMA010000010.1:0-28128 GCA_038744645.1 Pseudomonadota bacterium
ATCACCTATGATGAAGGCCCAATCACCGCTGTCTTAAGCGTGAAGAACCTCACTGATAAAGAGTACGTAAAAAATTCATGGGGAACAGGTCGTGGTGCAGAAATAGGAGACCCAAGACAGGTCGTCGCCTCCGTATCTTACGCGTTTTAAAGAGCTAATACCAAGTTGTTTGGAGCCGTTATCAGATGCACTCTATTGTCGGCTCCGCCGCCTTACAACATATAAATATGCTTAGGGTATTTAGTTTCAGTAGCTACAAGTCCATCATCGGATGATGGAAGTATTGTCAATAAATGCGGTACTAGTTTGCTTGCCCTATCTGCCGCTTTTCACAAACGACCTTTTTACGTCATTGCCGATAGCGATAAGCAAAGCGCCCTTACAACAGCGAATTTAGTGTTGGCGGAGATACCAGCAGACGAATTACAAGCACCAAATGCTAATAACGTACATCCGCATAATGTTTATTTAGATATCACCGATGCTTCATTAATTACTGGCTACATTAATGAAACGGGTTTAACGAAAAGGCGATAGTACAACAGCGGTTTTAAAAAGAATCCGGTATTACATCCAGACACAGAATTAGCAGCATCAAAACCAACGAGGGACTTTGCGCATATACGCAGAATAATCGTCGCTAAACTTTTCCAGCAAAAGACGTTCTTCCGGTTTTATTTGAAAGAATTGAAGATACACCGCCAATAGAAGTGTAAATAGCACAAAACCCGTGTGCTGCAGATATAATCCGATGGCGCCGACTACCAGAATTAATGCAACGTACATCGGATTGCGCGTTACACCAAATACACCCGTAGTTACAAGCATATTGGTCTGTTGTGGTTTGTGCGGATTTACCGTTGTTTGATGTTTTCGAAATGCTGAAATCGCCATCCCGCCAAAGACCACCGCGACAAAAATAACCACAATTGCAAACAACTTGACCATAGCCTGTGGCAAACCAAAATAAGGGAAAAGTGATCGTGTAAGCAACATACCAACCACCATTAAGGCGGCAATGAGCGGAGGAGGGACTTTTAATTCCAAAAATGCCATATGTTGTTCTTCTCGTTTAATATCGCAATGAAAATTAGCTAACTGTGGTTTTGCTATTTTTATGGTCGATTTTTAATTCTATTTATTAGGGCGTGTTAAATAATTCATTTTTCATTTCTATTCGTAGAATAGTCTAGGAATGTAAATCTTGATCAGTCTTTTAAAATGCATGTAAAAAATAGTGATGTTCAAAACACCTAGTTATCAATACCGATTGGGTCTTCCTGCGTGGGCGTTTGAAGGATGGCAAAACAAGTACTTTGAAGCCAAACCCTCACGTCTAGCAAGCTATGCCACTGTCTTTAACTCAGTAGAAGGAAATACCACTTTTTACCAGATCCCCAGTGAAAAGTCCGTGCGTGAGTGGTCTGCTGAACTGATGCAAAAAGACTTTAAGATTTGTTTTAAACTGCCAAAAGAAGTCACTCATAAAAAAACGCCAGACTGGGAAGTGCTTAGGATATTTCTGAAAAGAATTGAATGTCTACGCAATAACTTAGGCCCATTATTACTCGTTTTTCCTGCGAAAGTGAGTCCAGCGCAAAGCGCATTTATAGACAGTATACTAAGCAGGATTCCTGATGAATTTCACTTTGTGGTTGAAGTAAGGCACCTTGGTTTCTTCGTCAAAAATAATGCGCTATCGCCGATACTGGACAAGTTCCGCTGTCACCGCGTCATCCTGGACAGCCGCCCAATTTACTTTGGCGATCAACACCACCCTGATGTTGTGCTTGCTAAACACGAAAAGCCCAACGTACCGGTGGCCACCAGAGTCTTTAATAATTTGGCCTATATTCGCTTAATCATGCACCCAGGCGGCCAAAACAGTGAATTCATCAATCAATGGGCAACGCTTGTGGCTAACTATCTTCAAAACGACATTGAAACCTACATGAGTATACACTGTCCAAATAAACTGTGTTGCCCTGAGTACGCTCAACAATTCCACAGCGCTTTGCAGAAGAAACTTGGTACAGGAAAAATTGAAGATCTACCGACTTTCCCAGTGCCCCAACAATCGAATTTATTGCAGTATTACCCGTTAATGTGCTGTCATCTCGTTAAAATTTTCCAACAAATTTGTTGCGTATATTCTGCCTTTAGGCGAAAAATAGGCTGACTTGATAAATCTAATTTCGCTTCTACTATATAGTTTTTAGATAGTAAGTCGTATCCACGAAGTTGTCATAAAATTCAGTTATCGCAAGATACAACATAAATACCATTAAATTTGTTGGAAAATTTTGAACTCGATGTTTTGTTTTATATATTCTTTGCGATTAAGTCAGTGAGTGACGACAAATCCAAAACAATATCCTCTCGCATTGGCGTGGAAAGGGACGTCAATACAGGTCCCCGACAACTTGATACGAAGAAAAACGTCGATATAGATACAAAACACTGTCCCAAATTAGAAAGACTCTATCGCGATTATGCACCTGTTCTATCAGCTCAGCTTCGCAAGACTTTTGGTAATGGGCCGCCCGAACCTGATGATTTAACCCAACAGGCTTTTCAAAAGCTGATAGAGCGTGGCGATACATCCGACATTTCAAGCGTAAAGGGGTTTTTATGGACAACCGCACGCAACCTTCTCTTTAATGATAAACGTAACCATCAAGTCCGAGCGAAATATGATTTTGAGCTAGAAAACATCTTTTCACCCGGCCAAAGGGACGATAACGCTACCGAGAGTGTCTTAAGTGCTAGAGAGGAATTAGTTATTATTAATAAAACCTTAGAGAAAATGCCGGAAAAACGACGTCTAGCATTTATCATGCACCGCGTTGATGGATTGCCAATTTCACGCGTCGCCAGTGAATTGGGAATAGCCCGCAGTCCTGCTAGAAGACATATTCTGCGTGCGATGGAGGATATCCAGGTTGCATTGGTTGAGCGTAAACTCGATGGCTCATTATGATTGACTCTACCACTTCCTTTAGACAAATGGTTAGAGAAGCGCAGGATTGGAGGGACAAGATACAATCCGGCAGGCTGAGTGAAAGAGAGCGAGGAGAGTTTGAAAATTGGTTGGCTAAGGATTCACGGCACCTGGAAGTTTATAATCAAGCGGAAACGTATTGGGCAGCATTTGAATTCATTCGACCCGAAGAAATCGAAGATAAACTCCGGAAGCGAAGTTTACTGTTAAGACTTGAGATTGCAGTTCGCAAGTCTAGTCTGCTTTTGAATTTCAAGAGACCGAGAATAGCGACTGCCATTATGTTGGGCACTCTCGCATTTGCCTCGTTTTTTATCAGTCAGTTAATTTTTACAAATAACGTCGAGAGCCAATATGCAACCGTAATAAAAACCTACCAAACAGAAGTTGGGCAAACACAGGTGATAACATTGATTGACGGCACCGAAGCAACGCTTGGGGCTAACTCGCAAATCTCGACCAAGTATTCTAAAGATAAACGTCTTATTCAATTGATTAAAGGCGCGGCGATTTTCAATGTTGTTAGTGACCTTGAGAGACCATTCTCAGTAGAAAGTGGAAAAATCACTGCAACCGCATTGGGAACAGTATTCGAGGTTCGAAACAATGGTGGAGTGTCAAGAGTTTCTGTTGCTGAAGGCATTGTAGAAGTGACGCATCCTTATTTGGTTGGAAATCACTCTAGCAAGTTAACCATTCGCCGACAACTCTATGCGGGAGAACAAATAGCAGCTTCTGAGAGCGGACTACGATCCGTGGAGAAGATAGAGGTGGATCGGATTGGAGCCTGGTTAAAAGAAATGATCATTTACAAAGGCGCTACACTGACCGAGATAATCGCGGACGTAAATCGATACTCCACGACACCTGCAATACTTCATAACATACCAGAGCATATAGCCAATAGTGAGATCAACGTTTCCTTTCAATTATCAGACACTGATGCGATGATTCGGGCGTTGCCAGAACTCTTTCCAATCGTTGTAGATGCCTCTAATGAAAATCACATACTCATTACACCGCGTAATTAGAGCTATGAAACTGCATTTCGGATTTTAAAATATTACAAACTCTGGGGGCCGATAAGATAAATTCGTGTGTCTACCTTTAAGTAACGTGTTTGATTCGCATTCACAAAAAAATACTATAAAGGACGAAAAATGATACGCATAACATGGTTCCGTTCCAAAACTGCCTTTTTTATTCTTACTCTCATTACCCTACTTTTCACTGGTCTTGGCGTTAAATTGGCAAATGCCCAAAGCGCAATAGACGAACTTGAAGAAATGCAAGTCAACATTTCGGAAAGCTCTTTAGAGGATGCATTGGTATCTGTGTCAGAGGTATTTGGACAAACCATAATTGTGAAAAATGCCTTGGTTAAAGACAAAAAAGCGCCAGCAATTTCCAAGAAACAAAACATCGAACAAGCTATCAGTGCGTTGCTAGAGGGCACTAACTTAGTTTCAAAACTCAGCGACCGCGGTGTTTATGTGATAACCGAGCGACGCGATGACGATACTACAACTCCAAATAAAACAAATACAGAAGAAGTCAACGAGGTCGAAAAAGACAATGTGGAAGTGATATCCATTGTCGGCACTCGTGAATACCTTTATCGTGCTGAAACTACAGATGTATTCGGTTTTGATGCGCCGCTTGGAGAACTTCCTGCCACCGTAAATGTGGTTACCCGGGAATTCCTCGAAGACACAGCCGCATATGACATCGAAGATATTTTAAATTATGTGCCTGGCGTGGTAAATGGCGGTTTCAATGGCGGTACCAATGCAACCGCCGTTTTGCGTGGGTTCAGCAACAGCGCTGTGTTTTTTAATGGCCTCAGGCAGTTCAGGGATCTTCGACAATCACCTTCCCTCGATACCATTGAACGTATTGGTATTGTAAAAGGTCCTGCTGGTGCCGATTTCGGTGCTGCGGATGCCGGTGGTACTATTATCTTCAATACTAAAAAACCAAAGGAAAAATTCGAGGCAGAGCTTTATGGCGCCGCTGGTAATTATGGTTTTCGCTCGCTTCGCGCGGATGTCACTGGGCCAATTTTTGACGACAAATCAATTAGATATCGGTTTATTTCAGCGTACAGCGAACGAGCTGAGTGGCGTGATGGGCGCCCAGACGAGACACCACGATGGACTATTGCGCCTTCCATCGCATGGAATTACTCGCCTAAAGGATCACTATTGTTTGAGTATCAGCGCACTTTCTCCGATGAACCTCTTGATGCAGGCATCTTTTATATGGAGGGTGCAGAATTCGAGAATAACGACAACTTCTCGCCACGAACTTCATCCATCAATAATGTTAATGATTTTCAGGAAATAACTTCAGAGCGCTATGAGATCGCTCTTGACCATAATCTGAATCAAGTTTGGAGTGTTAAATTACATGCTCAGAGACAAACAGAAGATATCGACAATGTGCAGCTAGCGTTCGCTAACTCTTTTGTGGCCTATGACTCAGACCGGTTGACTTGGGATGGCGAAACAACGGATGTGACCTACGGGGTGAGAGATCGACAAACCGACAATACAGTTGACAATTTTGCAGCTACACTTCGCGGCGATTTCATCACCAATAGTATTGAGCATACGCTGCGTTTTGGATATCAGTATTCAGAGGGTGAATTTGATGTAGATCGTTCAGGTAATGGGGGCCCTGGACGCAGAACAGCACTGAATTTGGTGAACATTTTTGATCCAGATAATACACAACAACCGGTGTTTGGACCAAGAGACGACGCTCTAAGATTTGTTAGAAGCCAACAGATAAAAAGAGTGTTCGGGCAGTGGTCTGCCGATATAAATCAACGAGTCAGATTTATAGTAGGCTTAAGTCATGACGATGCTGAATTTCCTTCTCAATCAACGAGCGTAACGAATGGCCCTGGAACGCTCACAGTCAATGTTAGCGACGAGATATCGTATCGAGTAAGTGGTTCTTACGATTTAACGACTGATATTACCGCATTTGTTGGTTACAGTGATTCATACACGCCTCAGTCAGGGACGACTGCTAGCTTGGATCCCATCGATCCACTTCATAATATTGGATTTGAAGCTGGTTTGAAGTTTAATTTATTCAGCGAAGAGGCCCTACTAACGACCTCAATTTATCAAACAACCCGCGACAATATTGCGGCTGTAGATCCACTGGACATTGACTTTAGGATCCCGTTTGGTGAGGTACGTATTCTAGGTTTTGAAACTGAATTGGCCGGAAGCGTCAACGAAAACATCGACCTTACTGCCGGTTTAACCTTGCAGGATAGTGAAGTAACTCGTGCAAAGAATCCTGATGACGAAGGTAAAGAGTTTGCCAATGTGCCGGATTTGCAAGCCAGTCTTTTTGTCAATTACCGTTTGGCTGAATTTGGGCTACCACGACTCGCGGCACGCGTTGGGGTTATCTATATTGCAGAGCGACAGGGCAGCCCGATAAATAATTTCCAACTCCCAGCTTATACACGTTTAGACCTGGGAGCGCGTTTTGCGATTTCTGACAAAACTGAACTTGATATTTTTGTCGAGAACCTGTTTGACGAAGATTATATTGAACAGTCAGGCGTCAACCGAACTCCTTTTCAGAGCATTATCCCAGGGGATCGCAGACTGCTAAACATCAGCGTTAGGCGTACTTTTTAGCTACATAGGCGTTTCTCTAGGGTGCGGGCAGCTGCGCACGGAACGAAAAAACCATTACTGATCAGTTTTTGGAAAACGTATTTGATGAAACCTACTACGTTCAAGCAGCCGGGAGAACGCGGCCAGATTTTGGCATCATTCCCTACGACAGAAGGCTGTTGCAGCTTACCCTTCGACATGCTTTTTAGCGCTTGCTTACGAGAAACTTTTGCAAATTCGTTTGAGCCGTTCGGGAGAGCATAGTGTCGAGAAAGACATCATATCGTATTCACAGTTTCACAGGTGTTTTTACCGGTCTTATGCTGTTTATTATCTGTTGGTCTGGTTCGTTCGCCGTTATCGCGTATGAACTGGACTGGCTTGTGATCCCTGAAATGCGAAGCTCCGGAAATGGCGAGCGCATATCCTGGGGAACGGTTGAAGACTCAGTTAAGTCTGAATTTCCTGGCGCTCGTGTTCGTTTCATAATGGCCCCTCAGTATGATAATGCGAACTATGAGGCCATAGTATCCATGCCAGATTATAAAACCATCCGGCGAGTGTTCGTCGATGCCTATTCTGGTGAAGTCAGGGGAGAGCAAAGCTTCTACAACACATGGAAATTTTTCTCCAACTTTCACCGCGACCTGTTTTTAGGTAAATTCGGCGAATATTTTGCGACCTTTTTCTCTTTTGTATTGTTTGTTTCTTTATTATCCGCCATCGTTTTCTATAGGCACTGGTGGAAGCGCTTTTTTCGATTACCGAGAGGAGAGGGTCGAGCTTACTGGAGCGAATTGCACAGGCTTGCCGGTTTATGGTCACTGTGGTTCATTGCCATTATCGCACTTACAGGCGCATGGTATTTTTATGAGCATGCAAAGTACGATGTGGGCGGAAATCTGAATTACATTGACGTTGAACCCTACGGATCAGTGCAAATACCCGAACCTGCAAACAGCAGATTAACTCGACCTCTTAGTCTGGATGGTGCGGTAAATACCGCAAAAGCCACCTGGCCGGAACTTGAGATTTCGCTTATCGCCTATGGTTGGTATTCTGGGAATCGAGATAACGTTTATTTGCAAGGGCAAACGAATTTCCCCCTGTTAAGAGACAGAGCTAATCAAATACATGTCAATACCAAAACTGGTGAAGTCCTCTGGCAAAACGAGTGGAATGAATTACCTACCTACTGGGTAGTGTCTAACATGGCAGACCCTCTGCACTTTGGTGATTTTGCCGGGCTGTATGGCAAGATTGTGTACTTTATCTTTGGTATCGCATTGAGTGGAATTATTCTCACCGGCACATGGATGCATATTAAACGTTTGGTTCGAAGCGGTGACGACCGACATCAGTGGCTTGGTGTTAACCTGTCTATTGCACTTTCTATCTGTATCCTAATAGCCGCAACGTATTTCGCGATCCAAGACGCTTTAAAACTCAGCTCGACCGTCGAGGGTGTGCCTTCAGTTGCCCCGCTCGCTCCTGGTGTGGCAGCCGCTCTCGGAGTCTGGGTTTTAGTCACAATCACTATTATTGCCGCTTGGTCTTTACTGCTGTGGCGACCATCGTTGTTCGTTCGGGATAATTGGAAAAGTAATAAGAAAGCAAACAGGACATCATAAGCAGCCAATTAGCATTCTGTATCAATTTTTCGTAATTACCTAAACCAAATGCTCAATGAGTGCTATTTCTCCCTATATTCCGTTGACTGGCCCCACGTAACAAATAGGGCTTCAACGGGGTTAGCAACTTCAACAGTGTGCCAAGCGCCTCTTTTCAATAGAGCAAAACCTCCTTTTGAGAGCCTATTTCGAGTGGTGCTGTCATTTTGAATAAGCAAGTCCATATTGCCACTCAGGACGAATATAAATTCGTCCCCTGCGCTGTGTCTCTCCCAATGGTGCCAACTTTCTTTAATAGTATGCAAGGTAATTAAGTAACCTGAATTCAATTGCTTGACGCTTTCTTCCCAAAAATCTTCAGTTATTGGCTGCTGCTGCATCGTACCTGTTGCACGGGCATAAACTGCGGTGTTTGACAGCGTTTTTGCCACTGTAAAAAGCGCATTTTGCGTATTGGTATCTGTGTCATCCATGTCAGTTCTCGTCCTCTGGCTCGGTTTGACCAACATCTAAAATACGCTGGTCTATCAGAATAAATGTGGCGACAGACAGCATCGATATCGCGATACCAAAACCGAATCCGGCGCTGTAACCCAATTGCGATGAGATACCAATAGCAACCGAAGGCAGCAAAATCGCACCAAAGACATGACTGCTTTGAAAAATAGTAAAGTCGGTGCCCGCTTGGTCACCCTCTTTTGCAAAGCGCATAATCACTGCAAAGACCACCACAGAAGCCAGTCCAGTTCCAATACTTCCAACACCGATCAATGTGCCTATGACGTACCATTCGGGATTAATAACCATAGTGGCGATCAGCATCCACAATATTCCTGCAAATATAGTGAGCAGCATGCCAGATATCCCTGTGTTTTTAACTCCAAAGTTTTTCATTAAGGGCACCGCTAGCATTGCGGCAAGCATCATGGCACCTGTATTCATAAGTGCACTGTATGAACCAATTTTTGCAGTATCCCAATTCAAATCAACAAGGACCAGTCGCCATAAAGACTGCAAGACAACGCCGGTAAGCGTGGCGACCAAGCCAAGCGATAACACCGAAATTGCGCTCGGGCGGGAAAGAAATCGCGTTAATTTTGCTCGATTATTTATCCTGTCATAGTCGCCTGACCTATCTTTCCATCTCAACATAGTAAGACAGCTGAGGCTCACCAGACAGGCCAATAATAACAGTGCTGTGTTAGTACTCATCAAGGAGGAAGCAATCATCACGCCCGCCCCACCAATGAGCAATCCAATAGCCATGCCGCCGACCTGAAAACTATTCGCTAAACCCATATTTTCAGGCGGGAGAATCTCGGCTGCATAGCCGTCTGTGGCAATATCTTGCGTTGCACCGGCAACTGACAATACACCAACGATAACGATAATTAGCGTTGCATTGTCTGGTATAAAGGGAACGAATGCCAAACAAACAAATCCGATCATCAGGAGCAACTGCGACGGTAATATCCACGTGCGTCTTTTGCCAAGTTTCTGACTCCAATAATTATCGACAGCCGTCGCCCACAATAGCTTGAGCACCCAGGGAATACCCACCATTGGCGCCCAAGCGAGAATTGAAAGAGACGTGCCTGCCTCGCGAAGCAATGTCGGCACAGCTTCAAAGCCAAGTCCAAGGGGCACTCCCTGAACGACATAAAGTATAGCTATCCGCAACAGAACATTGTTTTTATCCGACCGGTGCGATGCGCGTACTTGATTGGCTGTGTTAATCAAAATGTTGCTCTTACGCTAGCGCCCCAGGTGGTATCTTCAGCCGGCACTCCAAAGAAGCCATTTGGCCCAAAATCGACAAACCCTTTCAAAAAGGCTTCGTCAGTAATATTTTTACCCCAGAGCGAAAACGCATAGTCCAGATACTTTATGCCAAGTTCAATATCAATAATATTGGTTGTGGGCTGACGGAAGTCGCTGGCTGGCTCAAACCGATAACTTGACCTGTGACTCCAGGAACCTGAAGCGAAAACGCGTAATTCGTTGTCAATCTCACGGTCAAATGCAAACCCCGCGCTTACAGAGTTTTGTGGTGCGTATTGCTGCTCAATTCCGCTGAAATCCGCATTGATAAATGGTACTTTAAATTCATCATATTCTGCGTCAAGGTAGCCGTAACCCAAATTAAGGCGAAGATTTTCCGTAGGCTTGTAAAAAACCTCAACTTCAGCACCTTTTGACGAAGAGCTTGCCGCATTCCTTATTACACGAACGGTTGGTGTAATCGATATTCGAACCTGTTGATCTGTCCAGTCTATGGCAAAGGCTGCAACGTTGAGTCCAATCTTCCCACTGGCAAAGAGAGATTTGGCACCCACTTCGTAGGTCCAGCTTTTTTCAGGTTTGAAGACATTTGCAGTATCATTTTCATCTACAAACTGACTAATTCCGCCTGCTTTGAAGCCTTTTGCTATCCGTGCATAGAGTGTCGTTGAATCAGATGTCTGATACGCGATTGATGCCTCTGGCAGGACATCATCGAAGGTTTCAGAACCATCAACTGAAGCAGCGCTTCCAAGGAAAAAATTACCCGAACCGCTTGTGATAGCGGCGTTACCGTCGCGTTTTTCACGCGTGTATCGCAAACCAAAGGTAGCTTCGATACTGGCATTTACTTGCCAGGAGAGCTCACCGTAAACAGCAGATACATCTGCCGTTTGTTCCAGTGTATTGCGACTCTCTGTACCAGGTGCCAAGCCCAAAAAATCAAAGCTTTGTGCACCTTCGAAATCCTCGTGAAGATAATAGGCCCCTAAGCGCCATGAAGGGGATTGCCCGGTTTCGCTTGTTAGTCTAAATTCCTGGCTAAATTGATTTTGATCTTCTTCCTGTCCCTGAAACAGGAAAGCGGACGATGTAAAATCACCGTCCAATAACGCGAGGTAATCATATTCGCGGTAGGCTGTAATCGACGTCAGAACAAGCTCGCCAAAATCATGATCGATACGAGCCATTATGCCGCCTCTGTCTATTTCACGCTGTGATGGAAAATCATTTTCCGATCTGCCATCAAATGCCAGATCTATTGGCACAAAAGGAAGTCCTGCGTCGTCATCGGTTCGGTCATAGTCGGCGATAATCAAAAAATCTGTCGCCGAGGAAAGCTGTGATTCGGCGATAAAGCGTCCACCGATATTATCAATCGTCCCTTGCGAAACGCCCTGAGTCTTGTTTTGTATATATCCATCTCGTTTGGTGTAGGTCAAAAATGTACGCGTATTTACATTATCTGCAAGAGGGACATCGATACCTGCCCGCACTCTGCGATAATCTAAGTTACCGACACTTAATTCTATGTCGCTACCTCTTGTATCGCCTGGTTTTCGAGCGAGCAAATTGATAGCGCCACCAACTGTATTTTCACCATATAGTGCCGATTGTGATCCTCTAATGATTTCAGCCCGCTCCAAATCATCCAGAAAGATCGGAAAACTAATGGGACGCCTTATATAAACTTCATCAAGCAAAATTCCTACGCCCATCTGGCGTTCCAGACCGCCATTGATACCCAACGAGCCAACACCTCGAATAGTGATAGGTCCTGCCTGAGGATTAAAAACGACATTTGGCGTAGCTTCAGCCAGATCTTCCAAACTGTTAAACTGGCCAGTACCAATGCTATCTCCGTCGAATACGCTTACCGAAAGCGGGATCTCAAGCAAAGACTCTTTTTTGCGTCTTGCCGTCACCTCGATTACTTCGATACTTTCATCAATTTCACTGACAGTGGTATCAGCATGTGCGTATCCCGACAAGATTGGATTGACAGTAAATGCCGAAATCATCAGGATTGAAAATGTGCATCCAACTGTGAAAATGGCATTACGCTGATATATTTTCATGTAAATGTGCTCCGTTTGATGAGAACACAAATTGTTTCATGTGGCACTATTCAACAGCAATTCGATTACTTTCGCTTTTGCGACAATTACTTTCGAGAAATGGACAACGCATTTAATAAGCCGTGATTCTGCATTTGAATCTATCACTGAATGCAGACTGTTATTCTGATACGCAGAACAATAATGTCTTTTCTAATAGGGAGAGCTCCCGTTAACTGTTGCTGATGGTAATTATGACTAGTTCCGAGATGCAGTTCCCGTTAGCAACATTGAAGGTGAGAAACCGAACTGTCGATGAAATTCTGTTGTGAAATGTGCAGGTGAATATCCAAGTTTATAAGCGACTGTAGAAACTCTGTAGCCACCTTCCTCTAACATTTTTCTACCAAATAGCAGCCTTTTCTCTTTTGTATAGGTTCCCATAGTTGTATTAAATATCGCTTTAAAACAACGCGTCAGTTTTTTTGTGTTCATGCCAACCAATGCTGCTAATTCAAATTGCGTTGGTGGGTTGCAAAGGTTGTTGTTGATAATATCCACAACATCCAGAACCTTGAGGTAATCCAACCTGTTAATAGTATTGTGTTGATTAAGGTCATTACCTTGTTGTTCTCGCTCCACGTCCAAAACGGCATTTATGAGGTCATGGGTTCGCCCGGTAAGAAAGAGTTTGCGGTCAATTCTTTTTCTGTTAGTGGATAGCATTTGACAGCAGAGTTGACCAATAGCGTGATTAGCCCGACCGGACCGAATAATGCGCACCCCGTTATTCGACTGTTTTACCAGCGCCATCTCATCACCAAGTAGTGATTCTGCAGTATCTGGGGCTACATGGATGAAGACCGCCGCAACGGGTAAGTCTTTTACGACGCGATGGAAAGTATCCTGAGGTTCGTCCGACCAGTAATGAATAAAGGTGTTTGTGGTCCATGAGCCTCTTCCCAATTTGGCTTGTTCTGTTTCCACATAACCCGATGCCAACACACCGCACCACCATCCAGCCTCCATGGAGGTAGAATATTCGGCACCTTTAATTACCGCTGTTTGCTCTACAAATGTGGTGATACCAGCGCTAGTAATAACATCAGTGCTCATAATACTCCCTTGTACTGAACCGTTATTTCTTCTTCCAAATCTAAGGTAAACAAAAATGATTGTCATTTACAATAGAAAATTAGTGTTATCTCATGTTAACGTCAGGGCAACCGCACATTTTATAACCAAAGATAAGCTCTGCCCTAAAGTCATCACCCCATCCAGCCATTTTCAGTTTGCTTCTCATGCTACCTTTTTTTGGGTTTAGACGAACCATATTGAGATAAAACCTTCGTATTACGCCGACATTCTCAGCACCATCATCCTTACGAATGCGGCAACCATCTTCTTTGAACGTGACATCAAGCACCCAGTGAGCAAAGAGCCTCGGATTGTTTGGTGCTATCAATAAACTCAGGATTATCGCCCTGCACTTTATGGAAGTAGGCATCTCCAGCACGGATACCTGTTCGTTTTTCTTCCTCGATGATTTAAGTTGCGCCAGCACGAGCCCTGCGTCTTTGCTCCACGCAGTGATACTGTGAAGGGCGGTATGCTTATCCCCATCATAGGACTGGCGTAAGGTTTTGCCGTCAATAGCGATTTGAGGTTTACCGGTCTCAACGCGGACTTCATTGACCCAATTCAGAAAGGCTTGGTTGAGTTGCTTTGGGCATATCACCCGAATGATGCGAGCGATGGTGTCATCAACGGGAATACCATTTTCAAATGCCCGATATTGCTTAAGCCAAGACAGTTTATCCTTCCCAAAGACTTCGATGTCGTGCCAACCTTCTGCACCAGACAAGACCGCACTCACGGTAAGAAAAATGACATCAAGAAAATCATGCTTCACGTTGATATGCGTACGCGGGTCGGTTACATCAGAAAAGTGGGTTAAAAAGCGCATGTGGTCGCTGCCAATTATCAGATTGAAAGCGACATTTGATCATGCGAGAGCACGTAAAGTTAACGAATTTTATCGATCAGGAATCGGCGCTTTTTTGTAAAAGTACGAGCTTGCCCTGTTCATACCCCGCGTAGTGAGGAGATATTAGATATATCGAAACCATTCACTTCTTTGAGCATAGGTTTCATCAATGATTTGATATAACACTAAAGTATATAAATCTGCTTATACAGCAAGTAAAAAGCCTGCGATTCTTTTAGACCACGCAAAAAAAACTCCAAAAATTAGAGCCTATTAGTCCTTGTTCAATATATCGGTGTCAACCCGATGAGATACACTCGTTCTTTCTCTTGAAAAAGCCATTTCTTCGTCTACCCTTTTTAATAATCATTCGCATTTGACTTTTGTTATTGTGAATTTATGCTTGTGATTGCCTCATGCTGCTATTGTTTCATTAGGTAATGCTTTTCAATATTATTGTCCTTTTCGGAAGTTAACTCAGAGCTGCCGCATTACAGGAGTACGCATGCCAGGGATACGCCGCAAAAATAGCAGTGAATTTAGCAAAGAAGATCGTAACAACGCTGCAAACGAACTCGCCAATGAATCAAACATTTCTGATAACAAAGACATTAGTTCAACTAAGCTGGTAGATTTCTATCGGGGATATTTTGGGGAGTTAGCGAAAACCTTGCGATCTATGTTTGGCGATGGACCGCCCGATCCTGATGATGTTGCCCAGGAAGCCTTTCATCGTCTTATGCAAAGGGGCGATTATGCTTCAATCAAAAACTTGAAGGCTTTTGTCTGGCGTACCGCACGCAATATTCTTGTGACGGAAAAAAGACACGTTGCCATGCGTTCTCGTCATGATTACGAAATAGAGCAGTTTTTTTTTACGATAGCAGGTTACGATTCCTCTTCTGAAAAAGTCATTGAAGCAAGAGAGCAATTAAAATTGATAAACGACGCTATTATGAAGATGCCAGCCATGCGACGCCGAGCATTTGTCCTTAATAGAATCGAAAGCCTCTCGGTCGCGGAGGTTGGCAGGCAGTTGGGGATCAGTCGTCCCGGCGCTTCCAAGCACATTGCTCGAGCTACTGCAGATATTGAAGCGGCCCTTGGGCTGTATACAGAGGAGTAATCGCTATGTCGAGTAACGAGGTGCAAACAAACGAAAACATTCGACAAACTGCACATTACTGGAGAGCACGCATAAGTTCGGGTGATGTTTCTGAAACAGAACAAGACCAATTTAACCAATGGCGACAGCAGGATGAGCGCCATGAACTGGCTTACGATCGAGCGGTAACTTTGTATTCAGCACTGGGAGAAATAAAGCGAAATGACTACGAAGGCGATATTTTTAAACCGCTGTTGCGAGAGCGTTTCTTTCGCGTTATGAGACAAGCTGTCGATTGGCTACAATCAAGTCGCGAATTAGTTTCGGCGAGCACGTTTGCCATGATTGTTGTTATTGGTTTGTTTGTTATTATCCCTCAAATCAGTTCAATCAATGAATCAACCGTTGCTTTTGCGCCTGTAATCAATAGTTTTTCAACAGAAAAAAACCGCATTCGAAATATTGATTTTCCAGATGGCAGCAAGGTGACACTTGGCGCTGAAACACAAATCGAAACGACTTTTTCAGAGAGTGAACGAAAGGTAAGAATTCTTGGTAATGGCGATGTTTTCTTCGATGTCGCAAAAGATACAATGCGGCCGTTTATTGTCGATACTGGCGATCTAACTGTGGAAGTCTTGGGCACATCATTCGATGTACGTGCCAGCGGCGGTATTCATCGAGTGGCCGTTGCCGAAGGACAGGTCGAAATTGGCTACCCGCAAATTATCAATGGACAACGTCTTGCATTGACCACCAAAACGCAGCTTACTCCAGGAGAGCAAATCTCAGCAACACTATCAAAAGGACTTTCGAAGGTGTCTGTAGTTGAACGAAATGATATTGGAGCTTGGCGTGAAAGGCGACTGATATACAAAAGCGCCACGATTGCAGAGTTGATTGCCGATGCGAGTCGTTATGATGAAAGACAGATTGAGATTGAAGCAGGTTCAGAAGGTATCTTAAACCTTCGCCTATCTGGAGTCTTCAGCAGTGATGACATTGACCGGATGCTGCTAACTTTAGCGGATATCCATCCCATTGACGTTGACTTAACAACGGAAAAAGCTGTTGTAATCCGCCGTCGGTCAGAGCAAAACTGAAGCAGTTATGATGAAAACTAATAAGATTTTTTAAAAAACCTGGCTACGCTTTTATTCCCTCATTAGTCATTCAGGTAGAAGTGCGATTGATAGGCATTCGCACACCAAATGTCTTAAAGGGATAACACCGTGTTTGTTAACAATAATAAAAAACGTCAACGCTTCAGAAAACTATGCTTGGCTTCGAGTATCGCGCTTTGTTTGGTAAGTACTAATGCGCTGGCGCAAACCAGTGATATTGTAGAAAAAGAGATAAGTTTTAGCACACCCGCCGCATTACTCGATGATACGCTAGTTGAAATTTCGCGAGCATTTGGTGTTGATATCGCAGGCGCAGACGAGTTGGTCAAAGGCAAATTCTCTAACCCAGTCGTAAACGCAAACACCATTGAACAAGCACTTGAATCCAGCCTGCAGGGAACAGGACTGACATACGCCAAGTCGCAATCAGGGGCATATGTGTTGGTTGCTAACAATCAAAATTCACTTGACCCGAATACACAAATTCCAAACGCTACTTCAAATTTTAATAATAAAAGTGTTACCGAGAGAATAATTGTCACAGGGACGCGCATTCAGCGTTCAGCTGTGAATGCACCTAGCCCGATTGCTATAATTACTTCGGAAGAAATCGAACGTTTTGGTTTGGCCGATAATACGGAGGCGTTAAGGTTCGTGCCAGCACTGCAAAACTCGGTCAGTCTTACATCCACCAACGATTTCGGGCCAACCGGCATCAATTCCTTTGGCATTGCAAGCTTGGACCTTCGCGGTCTAGGCTCGGCTCGAACGCTTGTGTTGGTAAATGGTCGCCGCCACGTCGCTGGTGCGCAAGGCTCTGCATCAGTTGATGTGGCCACCATACCACGCGCTTTGCTCGAAAGAGTCGAAATCCTTACTGGTGGTGGTTCGTCCATTTATGGCGCCGATGCTGTTTCAGGCGCGGTTAATTATATCCTCAAAGATGACTTTGAAGGGATTGATATTGATGTTGGCTACTCCATCGCTACAAGAGGCGGCGGTGATAGTTTCTTCAGCTCACTCGCAATGGGTGGCAACTATGCTGATGGTCGGGGCAATGCAGTGCTCAGTATTGAATATAACCGCCAAGGCGGGGTAACAGCGGGGCAACGACCAGAATTTGACGATTTAGGTGTCTTCGGCCGCAACACGCCGCAGCTAGCTGCTGCTTTAGGTGTTGACCCAGCCTTCGAGCAAGTCCTGGTTCCAAATAACCGGCTGAATAACTTTCCGCAGGGAGGCGTGGCCTTATCTTACTTTGGAAGTTTTTTTACTGGCCGCGGTGCCGCGGCCAACGGTGACATGCCAGGTGGTTTTCCTGGTCTATCATTCGTTGATCTTCAGACCGGTGAATTGCGCGCTTTTGATATTGGGATTCCAACCGCCAGTTCGGCTTTTTCAAGTGGCGGCGATGGCACAGCCTTTCCCACCGGAACTAGCAATGCCGGACTTATACCAAACATTGACCGCGTGATTGTGAACGCTAATGCCGACTATGAGATTACGTCAAACCTGACTTTTTTCGCCGAGGCAAAGTACGCAAATACAGATTCAGAGAGACCCCGTTCCAGTTTTATTGGTATCACCAACGTACCGTTATTTGAAGACAATGCATTTATTCCAGACGTTGTTACAGCGCAGCTAGCAGATATACGCAGCCAAGGTCTTGAACCAAATCTAACTTTTGCAAGGACGATTATTCAAGGCGAAGAAGAGTTTCAGCGTGGCGGAGAGAATTTCAGGGAAACGTTCCGCCTGGTTGGTGGCTTTAAAGGATCGCTGTCTTCAGCTTTCAATTACGAGCTATCAGCAAATTACGGTCGCACCAGTAGTACCGTCACTGAGACCAATTCAGCGATTCTTGATCGGCTTTATGCAGCAATTGATTCCGTTGAAAATCCGGCAACAGGTGAAATAGTTTGTCGGTCTGACATAGACCCTTCGGTAACGCCGCCAACTGATGGGTTTCGCGTTACTGGCAATGGACCTTTCTCTACATTCCAGCCGGGTAACGGATCCTGTACACCTTTCAATATCTTCGAGCCCATTACCCAGGAGGTGGCTGACTTTGTCCTAACTCCACTCATTCGCAATTTTTCCATTGAGCAATTTATTATCAATGCAACTGCAACAGGAAACTCAGAGGCGTTTTTCGACCTTCCCGGCGGTAGTATTGGATATGCATTTGGGTTTGAATACCGAGAGGAAGAAAGCATTGCGACACCTGACGGTCTGGAGCGTTCCGCCAATGATTTCAGCGGATTATTTGGCCCACAACCCATCGTCGGTGGAAAATTTGACGTTTTTGAGGGTTTTGCAGAAGTCAGTATTCCCGTCCTCGAAGACTTACCATTTGCCAAATCCTTGCAGCTCGATGCCTCCATCCGCGTCGCGGATTATAGCACGGTGGGTACCACAACCTCTTGGGCAGTAGGTGGTTTGTATCAGCCGTTCTCCGATCTGCGTATCCGCGCTAGCTTTAACCGAGCCGTTCGCGCCCCAAATATATCTGAACTATTCACACCACAAACGACAACGGTTTCAAATCTGGGCCGAGACATTGGCCCGTGTTTCCCAGGAACTGCCAATGCTAATGCGAACCGCGCGGCAAACTGTGCTGAGCTTGTTGGCGCAAACTTCAGCCCCACATCGGGCGGTGACTTTGGAACGCTTATTGTGTTAGGCGGTAATCCTGATTTGCAAGAAGAAACTGCCGATACTTTTACCATAGGGTTCGCTTACTCGCCGAAATTTCTATCGGGGTTATCGTTCATCGCCGATTTCTATAGCATAGAAATTGATGACGCAATTTTACTAAATCCCAGCCAATTTCAGATCGCCGATAACTGTGTAGATGGTGTTGGCATTGACAATGCTGCCTGTGCAGCGATAACGCGTGATCCCGTAAGCCGGCAGATTACACAGATACAAACAACCGCGCTTAACCTGGCTTCGGCAATCACTGAGGGGATCGATTACCAGTTCAATTATCGTTTTAACTTAGACAGCGTTTTCAACCGTAATGCGGGTGACTTTGCATTATCTATATCAGGTAACTACCTGATAGATCGTGAAGACCTTAACTTCGCTAACATCCCGCTTTCAGCGTTTAACCAGACCGGCGCCAAAAATCGGC
Source organism: Pseudomonadota bacterium (assembly GCA_038744645.1). Lineage (GTDB taxonomy): Bacteria > Pseudomonadota > Gammaproteobacteria > Enterobacterales > Alteromonadaceae > Glaciecola. Next base: position 19,468 of record JBCDMA010000010.1, read on the forward strand.
AAGGCACCTTTCCAAGGCATTTCCTTAATGCATCTCTAAACTGGAGGAAAGGGCCTTGGACAGCAGACTATGGTTTCACTTTTCAGTCGAGCGTTGTGCTGTCAGATGGCGGTGAACAAGCCATAGAAGAAAACGAATTTGCATTTTTAAACCCTGACAGCGGAAACGCGTCGGTGCACTTTCTGGGTGGCAGTTATACACTTAATAACGGACTAAGTTTCATTGCCCGCGTTAATAATCTATTTGATCGAAATCCGTTTCCAGATGGTGAGTTCCGGACTGTTGTTACACCGACCTCTTTAATAGGGCGAACAATTCAATTTCGAGTAAATGGGGCCTTTTAGGCCCAATCTAATTTGAATTGAATAAAGTATTATCATCTTTATTTAAGTAGATTGTTGCTGCGGAGCATCCTAAGAAATGCAGGCAATACATACCTGAGCACCATATACTTAGCTTGTTTTAATCACTTAACAGGGCAGTTTACACGTTCCAACTTAAACTTTTCTTGTTGTCTCTGTAATCCTTGCATCATCTATACGTAAAACTGAAGAGCCCGCCAGAATAAGGGCTTGCATAATTGTTTAAGTCTTCAATTGACAGCGCCTTCAAATTAGCTAAATGATTATCTAAGAATGAATCAACTCGTGACAAACAGCATCGTCACCCTAAACTGGGGTGGAGATTGCTGGGTCATACCCTAAACTGAAATAGTGACCTGAGAACAGTATCTAACGCCGCATATCAAAGGCTTTTTATCAAAGCTTAGGTTGACCAATTTAGAGCTCATGGAGTTGCTAGTTTTTTGATGCAAAACCTGCGTCGAGAAGACAGATTAAGAGGACATTGAAACTAGGGAGTTGGAATGCTGAATAGTCACAAAACGATGAGCAACAGAAAGCGCAATATACTCCTTCTTATTCTCATAGCTTTAACTTCGATACTTATTCGACTTCTATATTCATATAATTTTGAAAAATCCGCGCTGTTGTACGTTGGCATTCCGTTTTTTGTCGCCGTATCTTTGTTATATATAGTGAGAAAGCCAGAAAGCAAAAGCCTTGGCGCATTTTATCTATACCTTTCTTTATGGTCTTTCATCGTTATGCTCGGAACATCTGTTGTCTTGTTTGAAGGTTTTGTGTGCGTCGCTATGTTCATGCCAATTTACTATTTTATCCTTCTGTTGATGTACCTTTTTCATCTTATGGTGCACAAACTTCAAGAAAGGAAGAAAAGTACCTTGCATATTCACATCTTGCCAGTTTTGATTGTTGTTAGTGCATTTGAAGGTGTGATTCCTGCTTTAAATTTTGAACGTGACTATGCTGTCACTGAGCAAATCGTTATCGATGCGTCAATAGAAGAAATACAGGATAAATTAAAACAGCCAATGGAACTAATGGTAGACAGACACTGGCTACTAAGACTCTTTCCAATGCCCATAAACATTCAGGCTGAAAGTCTATCCGAGGGGGACGTTCACTACATACATTTTGTATATCATCGCTGGTTTGTAACAAATACTCACTCTGGTCGAATGTCATTAGAGCTAACCGAGGTTTCAAACGATTACATCAGAACAACTTTTCTGGAAGACACCAGTTACATTAGTAAGTATCTAAAACTCAAGGGTACGGAAATTCAATTTGTTAAATTAGGCGATGCACAGACACAAGTTGCCTTGAAGATACATTACCATCGCTTTCTTGACCCAGTTTGGTACTTTGGGCCTATACAAGAATACGCGATTGGTCAGACAGCAGCATTCCTTCTTTCAGAGTTATTCATTCCAGAGCCAAAACACGAGGCATAAAACGGATCAGTGATATGTATCACAACGCACGAATTCTAGAAAAAAAAGAAGATGACGCGGTTGAAGGGTGTGTGGAAATCTCATTCCAAAAGACCTTGTGGATTTGCTTTGTTTTCCTGATCTCCATAGTTGGAGGGTGGTTAACACTTTCTTGGTCCGCATTGCTGGTTTTCGTAATAACCACGTCGATTTCGCTGTGTTTTGGGCATTCACTTGGAATGCACAGAAGACTAATACACAAAAGTTACGAATGTCCAAAGTGGATGGAGTATCTTTTTGTTCACCTAGGCGTTATTGTCGGTTTAGCTGGGCCCTTTGGTATGATTCAAACACATGACCTGCGTGATTGGGCGCAACGACAAAACGCATGCCATAGCTACTTCGGGCATAAACAGATGATGGTAATCGATTTTTTCTGGCAATTGTTCTGTGATATTAAGCTATGCAATCCGCCATCCATCAACATTGAACCCGTTATTGCCAATAACAAAGTTTACCAGTGGATGGAAAAAACATGGATGCTCCAGCAGGTGCCGTTAGCGTTACTGTTATTTATGTTAGGTGGCATTTCTTGGGTAATATGGGGCGTATTTGTGAGAATAACGGTTTCGGTATTTGGTCATTGGTTTATCGGCTACCATGCGCATAATAAAGGCCATCAGGATTGGGTTGTCGATGGTGCAAGCGTTCAGGGTCATAACGTAAGGTTTGCTGCATTACTGACGATGGGTGAGAGTTATCATAATAACCACCATGCTTTTCCAGGTTCAGCCAACTTGGCATTAAAGGATGGACAAATTGATATTGGCTATATCGTGTTAAAGGGCTTATCACGTATGGGTTTGGTTTGGAATATTGTCCTACCTCATCACTTGACCGTAAGACCGGAATTACAAGCAGCGGCGAACAAAAAGGTCGAGCAGCCAAACTGAATACCCGTTAAATTGAAATACAAAAATAATGCCCAAATCTTGCGTAACAGAGAGCTACTAAGAACTAGCTAAGACAGCGTCCGGATTTTGTTGAACACTGCAATAAGCTAGCCAAGGAATTATTGGTGAGTGGAGTAAATGTTTTGGACTTTAGTACTGCGTCAACCCTCAAAATTTATTCGAAATGCCAGAAATAAAACGCAACGGCAAACCTATTTTAGTCCCTTGGCACTTTTAGCGTAATGAGACTTTTTATTGCGACGACGGTAAATTTAGAATTCTTGTCAGCAACCTATTTTCTTTGACTATACTTAAGCAAAACATCATAAATCAATGATGCTCGTCATTGCCTTTCACGCATCGTTTTAAAGGATTACTACTCATGCAAAAAACCATCTTAATCGTGGCGGCGACGCTAGTGATACTCACAGGCTGTGGTGACTCGCAACCTCAACAACAAAGCCAACAAATGCCACCGCCAGAGGTGGATGTCGTACAACCTTTGACTAAAGAAATAGCACTATGGGATGAATTCACAGGGCGCTTCATTCCTCTAAAAAGCGTAGAATTGCGTTCCCGCGTCAGTGGCTTTTTGGTAGAGCAGCGGTTCAAAGATGGCGATATTGTTGAACAAGGCCAAGTGCTATTTGTTGTTGACCCGCGCCCTTTCCAATTTGAAGTAGATAGAACTGATGCCCAATACAAACTGGCGCAAAATGAGTTTAATCGAGCAGACGGGCTTTTGAGAACCAGAGCTATATCTAAAGAAGACTTTGAGCGCAGACAGCAAGAGCTGGTTGTCGCCGAAGCAAACTTGGCAACAGCAAAACTCAATCTTGAATTCACTCAAATTACTGCGCCCTTTACTGGCCGAGTCAGCGATGGCTTCATCGATTTAGGTAACTTAGTACAAGCCAATCAAGACGTGCTTTCCACCATTGTTTCGCTTGATCCAATTCACTTTGAAATGGAAGCATCTCAAGGTGAATTGCTCAAATATACGCGTTTAGATATCGCTGGGAAACGCGGCACTTCGCGTACAAATCCCACCGCAACCTTCGTTAAGTTACAAGATGAAACCAAGTTCGTACACGCGGGCGTCATTGACTTTGTTGACAATGTCGTGGATCAAGATACAGGTACGATTCGAGCAAGGGCCCTTATTGACAACAGCGACCTCATTATCACACCGGGGCTTTTTGGCAGAGCGAGAATTGCGGGGTCCGGTGTACAAGAGTGGATGCTCTTACCTGAAAAAGTCATTAACACAGACCAAGACAGAAAATTTGTATACGTCGTTGATGACAACAACCAGGCACAGAGAAAATATGTGTCTGTTGGAGAACTATTGGATAACCGATTCATCATCATCAATGAAGGCCTTGAAAAAACCGACCGCGTCGTGCTCAGTGGCGTGCAGCGAATACGGGCAACGGGCCAGCCAGTATCTCCAGTCGAGCAACAACTTGAATGGGTCCCAATAGAATCCATGCCAGTTGAAGCGGCGGAAAACATGATTCAACTGTCACAAGAGTTGGAAGCAGGTAGTGCGAATTCAACAAACGTTGCGGAAGCGAACTAATGGAACTATCAAAATCATTTATTGATCGCCCCATCTTCGCAGGCGTGCTGTCGATAGTCGTGACTATTGTGGGGTTGGTCTCATACTTCAGCTTGCCGATCACTCAATATCCGGAAATCGCTCCCCCAACGATTCAAGTATCAGCCTCCTATCCCGGTGCCAGCGCAAAAACCGTCGCTGACACCGTTGCAACCCCTATTGAACAAGAGGTCAATGGGGTTGAAGGCATGTTATACATGATGTCGCAGTCCACCTCTGATGGCCGCATGACGTTGACCATCACTTTCGACGTTGGCACCGATTTAGAGATGGCAAATGTCTTGGTCCAAAATAGAGTTGCCTTGGCAGAGCCACTGCTGCCAGAAGAAGTTAGGCGACTGGGCGTCACGACACGCAAAAACTCACCTAACATGCTGATGGTTGTTAATTTGTTCTCACCAGATGGTACCTATGATCAAGATTACATTGGGAACTATTCAGTACTTAGATTGCGCGATCAGGTGCGTCGTATTGATGGCGTTGGCGACATTCAAATGTTCGGCGCAGCGCCCTATTCTATGCGCGTTTGGTTGGATCCTGATCTTATCAACAACTATGAGCTCACTGCCGGTGATGTGATCCAAGCAATACGATCACAGAATGTTCAGGTTGCATCAGGTGTGTTAAACCAAGCACCGCAACCGGAACAGCTGTATTTTGAATACAGTATTCAAACACAAGGACGACTCACCGATCCTGAGCAGTTTGAAAGCATCATTATAAAATCAGATGGCGGCCGCATTGTTCGACTTGGTGACGTTGGTAGAGTTGAGCTTGGCGTTCAAAGTTACAGCACTAAGGGCTATCTTGGTGAATTTGCTTCGGTTGCGCTGCCGATATTTCAGCGCCCTGGATCTAATGCCATTGAAACGTCTGAAGAAATCATTGCCCTAATGGAAACAATGAAAGAGGAATTCCCTCCCGGCCTTGATTACAGCATTGTATACAATCCCACGGAGTTTATTGAAGCATCGATAGATGCCGTGGAAATGACATTCTACGAAGCGGTTATCCTTGTTGTCCTCGTCATTATCGTGTTCTTACAATCTTGGCGTGTCGTCATCATACCGATTCTCGCCATTCCCATCTCATTGATCGGTACGTTTGCCGTCATGGCAGCGCTCGGTTTTACGCTTAACACGCTGACCCTGTTCGGGCTTGTACTCGCCATTGGCATTGTTGTTGACGATGCTATTGTGGTTGTGGAAAACATGGAACGAAATTTACAAAGCGGTATGAGCACCAGAGAAGCCGCCCGCACCACAATGGATGAAGTAGGGGGTGCGCTTGTAGGTATGGGTATGGTGTTAACCGCGGTATTCCTGCCAACGATGTTTATTGAAGGTATATCTGGGCAATTTTACCGTCAATTCGGGATCACCATTGCAGTGGCAACGATGATATCAGTTGCGGTTTCTCTCACGCTTAGCCCGGCGCTTGCAAGAATCATGATGAAACACAAAGATGAAGAGCCAAGTCAAGCTTGGTATATGAAGCCCATTGAAGGATTTTTCAATCTGTTCAACAAAGCGCTATCTTGGTTATCAGATGTGTATGCATGGCTGGTTGAAAAGATGATCAGGTTTAGCTTTTTGTCAGTGGTCGTGTATGCATTGTTATTGGGATCAGCCGTATTTTTGTTTGGTAAAGTCCCATCAGGGTTTATCCCCCCACAGGACAAAGGCTACTTTATTGTTGCGATTAAAATGCCAAGTGGTTTCAGTTTGTCTGAAACAGACAGAATGACCAAAGAAGTGACTGACATGTTGGTTGAAACTGATGGCATTACAAACGCTGTCGCGTTCACTGGATTTGATGGTGCTACCTTCACCAACGCAACAAACGCTGCAGCGATATTCCCGGTATTGGAGAGTTTTGAAGAAAGAAATGCCAAAGGATTGGGATACCAGCAAATCATTGATGAAGTGAATCAAAAGGTATTGCAGTTTAAAGACGCCTTTATTGTCGTGATCCCGCCGCCACCGGTCGACGGCATTGGTAATGCAGGTGGATTTAAAATGATGGTCCAAGACAGAGATGGCAGAGGATTATCGGCGCTTGAGCAAGCGACCTGGGGTTTGGCAATGGCCGCGAATCAAGATCCTAGTATTGCTTACGCCTTTACCTTTTTTGAGAATGGTACGCCACAACTCTATATGGATATTGATAGAGATAAGGCTGAAAAGCTCAATGTCCCAGTCACACGCGTATTTGAGGCGCTTGAGATATTTATCGGTTCGTCATTTATCAATGATTTTAACTACCTTGGTAGAACCTTTAGGGTCACCGCGCAAGCGGATGCCCAATATAGATTAACACCGGACGATGCGCTTAGGATCCGCGTGAGAAGTGACGATGGGAATATGGTGCCGCTAGGTTCACTTGCGACCATTAGCGACACTGCAGCCTCGTCAAGAGTACCGAGATACAATCTGTACCCATCTGCCGGTTTGATTGGTGAAGCTATGCCTGGTGTCAGTACAGGCGACGCCCTGATAGCAATGGAAGCATTAGCCGCACAGACGCTGCCCGACGGGTTTTCCTATGAGTGGACAGAGCTTGCGTATCAAGAACGCAGTTCAGGCGACACAGCCATATACGCATTTGCAATGGCTGTACTATTTGTATTTCTGTTTCTCGCCGCCTTGTACGAAAGCTGGGCACTGCCATTGGCTGTAATATTAATAGTCCCCATGTGTTTGTTCTCTGCAATTTTGGGCATTTTCTTAACCGGTATGGATAATAATATCTTGACCCAAGTCGGGTTTATCGTTTTGGTCGGTCTGGCATCGAAAAATGCCATATTGATCGTGGAGTTCGCCAGAGAGTTAGAAAATCAAGGCAAGAGCTTGGTAGATGCTGCTGTTGAAGCTGCTAGATTGAGATTAAGACCCATATTAATGACATCTTTTGCTTTTATCTTAGGGGTTGTACCTTTGGTCATCGCTGAAGGTGCCGGTGCTGAAATGCGTCAAGCCATTGGTGTAGCAGTTTTTAGCGGAATGTTAGGTGTGACTCTCTTTGGACTGTTGTTCACGCCGGTATTTTTTGTGCTGTGCAGAAAATTAGCAATATTGCTCACGTCTAGTAAGAATAAGCCCTTACCGGATGCTTCAGCGACGGAGGCCAATGGCTAGAAGTAGATTTACGTCGATGTAGAAACAAACAATATGGAAAAGACGCTACTAGCAAAATACCGACCCGATGATTGGTGGTCATGGACTTCACTTTGACTCGAGAATGGCGGCTGAAGGGTGAAAAGTCACGGTCATACTCGCAGGGGATGCAGGTAGAACTCCAAATAAGCCAAATAATTCAACTGTTAAGTTGGGTAGCAAATGACGTCAATTACAACTTTTCTGCTACCTACCGTTTTCACTCTACAATGGTCCAGGATTTTGCACTGCAGTGCTCTTTCCATAAAGTTTGATACAGCGGCGATGTTTTTAAAAGCTGTTCATGGGTGCCCAGAGCCTGGATCTCACCTTTGTCCATTACGATGATGTTGTCTGCGCCAATAATACTGGATAACCGATGAGCAATGACAATGAGAGTTTTCCCTCGCGAAAGCTCCATAATCGATTGTTGGATCTCACGGGCGTTTGTTGGGTCAATTGACGACATTGCTTCGTCCAACATTACGATTGGGCTATCTCTTAGTAGCGCTCTGGCGATGGTGATCCGCTGTTTTTCACCGCCTGACAATTGCGCCCCCCCTTCACCCAGCTTACTTTCTAAGCCTTCTGGCAATCTCCTCAATAGATTCGTCATATTTGCCAACGTAAGCGCTTTTATCACTGCTTCGTCTGAATAGTCCTGAATACCCAGAGTTACATTGTTGCGCAGGCTGTCATTTATCAACACAACATCCTGACTCACCTGAGACATTGTCTTACTAACAATCGACTCGGGAATATCGTAAATATCAATATCGCCAATCTGAATACTTCCTGACTGCACTTGCCAAAAGCGGGACAGCAAATGAAAAAGCGTAGATTTTCCGGCACCGCTGGGGCCGACAATGGCAGTAAGCTTCCCGTTCTTCGCTGTAAAACTGATATTGCTGACTCCCGCGTCAGAACCTGGGTATTGAAAACATACCTTGTCGAACACTATGTCATATCTGGCTTTTGAATCATGAATATGATTTTGGGGCTTATCTGATTTGGTTTGTCGATCAACAAGCCATGGCTCAGCTTCTGCGTAAAAATCATCAATATTTTGTCGTGAGGTATCTGCCAGTCTAAACAGACCAGAGCCTGCGAAAAGCATGAGTATCGGATTGTAAGCAG
>JBCDMA010000011.1:0-26213 GCA_038744645.1 Pseudomonadota bacterium
GTTTCTTCCATCCTGTTTTTAACTGCATGCGGCGGCGGTGGCAGCAGTGACAATGCCGCGGCTTTACCTCCTGAGCCTATTTTGGTTTCCCCTATACCTGCGCCAACAGAGTGGGAGGAGGGTGTATTTGAACTGGCGTCAGCGTTCAAAGATCGATGTGAAGTAGTCAGGACGCAACCCGATATTAACGGTGTAGCTTACCCCGACGTGGAGGGAACGCAATTTGACGAAAAAATGTGGCTACGCTCGTGGACGCATGAAACTTATCTATGGTACGACGAAGTGATTGACAGAGATCCAGAGACTTTCAGCTCTGTGTTGGACTACTTTGATGTGTTAGTCACAAATGAAACCACCGCGTCGGGCGCGGCAAAAGACAATTTCCACTTTTTTCAATCTACAGACGAGTATGAATCATTTTCTCAAGCAGGCACGCAGACGGGCTATGGCATCGACTGGACCTTTATTCAAAGTGCACCACCTAGGGATATACGCGTAAGTTCTGTCGACACAGCATCGTCAGCAGATCAGCAAGGCGTGCAGCGTGGCGACAAACTGCTGCGCGTAGGTGACATAGATGCTATCAACAGCAATCAAGTGGATTTTTTAAACAACAATATTTTCCCCAGCGAAAATGGAAATACAGTTGAGTTTACCTTCGAAAAAATAGATGGTGCGGAGGTGACGTATACACTTGTGTCAGACAACTATGAAAAGAGCTTCGTCAACAACGTAAACGTATTTGATACCAGCCAGAGTAGAGTAGGCTACGTGCGATTTGATGGCTTCCAACGCACGGGGCAAGCACCTTTAATCGCCGCATTTGAGCGGTTTGTGAACGACAATGTGACTGAATTAGTACTTGATCTGCGCTACAACGGCGGAGGCCTAGTAGCCATGTCTTCGCAACTTGCGTATATGATCGCAGGTCCGAATCAGACGGACAGTCGTACGTTTGATTTATTGCGTTTTAACGAGAAAAGCGGCAACAGAAATCCTGTGACGGGTGAAACTGTTTCACCCACGCCTTTTTACGCAAACGAGATCGATTGGGAGCGTGAGGTTTTCACTGACAAGGTATTGCCTTCCTTGGGCTTAACACAGCTTTATGTGCTCACTACCGCCGACACCTGTTCTGCTAGCGAATCGCTGATAAATGGTCTACGCGGTATCGATATAGACGTCGTCCAGATTGGCGGTCAGACCTGCGGTAAGCCTTATGGTTTCTACCCAACAGATAATTGCGGTACAACGTACTTTACTATTCAATTCCAGGCGACGAATGAGAAAGGGTTTGGCGAATACGCAGAGGGATTCAAGCCTCGATTATCGCCACGGTTCCAAGATGAATTGCCTGGATGCGTCGCGCAAGATGATTTTTCAAGTCCATTAGGCGTTGAAAGTGAGAATATGTTGGCAACGGCACTGCAGAGGTTAGTCAGTGGTGAGTGTCCAGCTTTGGCGACGGTCAGAGAGACGGAGTCAACAAGCTTAGAAGAATCATTGCGCAAGGCAGAACAAGCGTCGCAACTCAGTGTGTTTGATCCAAGGTATCGCTCGATTTTATTAGAGAATCAGTTTTATGTGCCGCTTTCATCAGATGCACTGGAGTAACTCGATTGTTGACAACGGCTTGTAAATTCACCCTGTGCCTTTGCGTTTTACAACTTTTGATAGGATGCAAGAATACTAAGGCAAACGATATGGATACGACACAAGCAAATGCGCTACCAGATCCAGCGCAACCAGCGGTGCTCGTCGAAGCCGATCGGGTTTCATTGGAAGCCGCTTTGCAAGCTCTATTATATGGCAGGAAGGTCAGCGTGAACAAAGATGCGTTTACAACGGCAAACACACTTATCATCGAGCGGACAGTAGCAAAAAATGATAGAGGGCAACTTATGGAAGGGCGAGAGCCGATGCAAGCCAGCATCGTTTTCTCGCTTTGGACAAATGGGGGCCGCTGTTGGGTTAAACGAAATGACACCGATGCCACTGTGTTATTAGCGCCAGAAGATAAGGTTTCGTGCAAGGTGATGTCGATGAATAACTGATCTGAAACCACACTGGGCTGTTAACTAACGCGCAGATGTAGCAGCTATTTAGAAGATAAGTATTGTTGTTCGATTGATGTAACTTGGTCGTATAATGCTGAAATAAAAGGTGTGTCCGTCGTTGCTTTTAGGCGATTGTTTGAAGCACCCCCAGCTCTGCTTTCACTTTGAACATTGAATGCTTGCTCTAAAAGCGCACCCAAAATTGCATCAATCTCTGTAGGCTGTTGCTTCAATCGATCTTGTAGCATTGATGATGTGTTATTTGCTGTGCCTTTTATCACTGATATTACTTCCTCAAACCAGGTGTCCTTTTGGTATTGCACCTGCAGTTTGTCAAAGAGGACAAATACCTCGTTAACGATGGCGTTAACGTCATGCAACCGTTTCATAAGCTCACCGTTTTTACATTGATGCACAAAGGTAAGCGGATTGATCGCGATATTGATCAATAGCTTTTTAAATATGGCAGTATCAATGTCATCAAGCCATTGTGCGCTCGGATGGGAACGTAGAAGTTGATTTACAGTCTTTTTCTCTGCTTGGGAAATACTGCCTAATACCAAGGTTCCTTTGCCCGCAAGTGTGATATTTGCACGTTCGTCTCGATAAGCGCCGTCCGTGCTTAAGCCAGCAATGATCGCATTTTGAGGGAAGGCACGTTTAAACTGATGGACAAATTGAATACCGTTTTGAAAAACTGCGATTGTCACGGTAGTAGGTAGCTTGTCTTTTGCCTCGTTTATGAAAGCTTCATTGTGATAGCTTTTAATTGGCACCAGCAACAGGTCAATATCTGCAAAATCAAATGTGTTCAAAGCAACGAGTTTGCCTGGAATCGCATGCTTTTCTCTTTGATAAGTAATTTCAAGCGGCGTTTCTTGAGCGTTTCTAACCAACAAGTGCAGTTCAGGATCATTTAGGTAATAGGCTAGTGTTGTCGCGATGCAGCCGCGTCCAACGACAGCGGTTTTCACGTGTTTGTCAGTTGCTGCCAACCTAGATGTTCCTTTGTTTGGTCAGTTCATCATTGATGAACGACAGTGGCGGCCAGTATTCACCGTCTAAGATAGGGCTGGTTACATTGATTTCACTGTTCTTGTAGCTAAATCTAATTGAGTAGGCATGCAAATACATACGATCGGCCTGAACGCCGCCGTATCGTTTATCCCCAATAATAGGACTCGAAAGCGCTTTAAGTGCGACGCGCAGTTGGTGGGTCTTGCCTGTTTTGGGTGCTAGAAAGAACAGGCGTCTGGATTGCGAACCGTGTGATAGAGCAACGGATGAAAAATGTGTGATTGCTGGTGAAAATGTGCTGCGCATCAGCTTATAGCTGCCGTTTCTGGATTTTTCCATATCGCCGATGATTTTACCTTGTTTCTTTTTGGGTTTGTTATCTGATATCGCTAAATACCGTTTCTCTACTTTCCGTTTTTGAAACAGTATCGATAACTGAGCTGTTGCTGATTTTACTTTACTGAGTACGATCACGCCCGACGTGTCTTTGTCTAGCCTATGCACAGGGTCAAGTGGAGAGAGATGCTCGAGCTGCTGTTGAAGAGCGTAAATCAAGCTGTCTTCGTCACCGTGGACCAGCTGGCCGGCTGATTTATGCGCAATAACGAAATCTGGGTGTTCGAAAAGTAAGGGGATTGTCATCCTTTTAATATATTAAGGGCGGTATCATAGTCCAATGCGTCGATTGCATCTCGAATGGTAGATAACGTCGTTGCCTCCGCGCCAATGTGAGGTAACCAATCATCCAATTCGCTCTCGGTGACAAATTCGTGTGCGTTGAGTTTTTGGATGAGCTTGCTTTTGTATTCTTCGTTATCACGCGTATCTGGTTGATTGTCGCTATCGGTTTTACCACTCTCATCAAAAGATTCTATTGCAATGCAGGTAGATACCATCAAGTTACTGAATTCATCCAATGTATCATTATTAACGATTTCTGCTTTAAGTTCTTGATCAAGCTTTTTACTGCATTGGAACACCGCGCTTAATCCCAAGTTTCCGCTTATTCCTTTGGTTGTGTGGACCTTTAACTTTGCTTCTCTGATGTTGCCCTCTTGGATAAGAGACTTCACTTCATTGGGTACCGATGAGAATTCTACTTTAAATTTGGTGATCATCTTTGTAAGTAGCGTCGCATTACCACTTAGCTGCGATAATCCAAACTCTCTATCGATCAACGGGGCATTGCTTTCCATATTCGACCTTAGCTAAAATATGAACAAATATAAGATTAATATACTTTTTTAATAAGTACAAAGTGCGAAATTTCCATTTACAATTCGGTTGTTTTTGCCATTATTAGTGAACGGTTCGCGACGTTAATCCGACGCTTTTATAGTGCATACCAGATGGTTATGTCTGGCAGCCTCTCATTCAATGTAATTCTCTAAACGCAACCATGCCCGAAAAACAACAAGCATTTGAAACTCAATTAAGTAAGTTATCGACTGAAACAGTAAAGTCTTTGGTCGGTATTCGCCACGGTATCGAGCGCGAAACACTGAGGGTGACTGATACTGGCGCATTGGCGCAAACAGCGCATCCGTCAGCGCTTGGAAGCGCACTTAAGCATCAGTGGATAACCACTGATTTTTCTGAGTCGTTGATGGAGTTTATCACTCCACCAGAAACAGATATCACCAAAACTATCAATCAACTGGTTGATATCCATAAATTTGTGATGGCAAACCTTGATGACGAGTTGCTATGGCCGTTGAGTATGCCTTGCTTTATCGATGCCAACACAACCATCCCAATTGCAAATTACGGCACGTCTAACATTGCACAGCTCAAACAGGTCTACAGGAAAGGACTGCACAATCGCTATGGTAGCATGATGCAAGTCATCGCTGGTGTTCACCTTAACTTTTCATTACCAGACCTGTTTTGGCAGCATTGGTTTGAACAAGAAAAAAGAGAAAACAGCATTCATGCGCGTTCTGATGCCTATCTTGGGTTAATAAGAAACTTTCGTAAATTCTCATGGCTAGTACCTTATCTGTTTGGCGCATCGCCCGCGTTATGTGGTTCATTTATCGCGCATAGCCAACATAGACATCCGTTTCAACGAATGGGCAAAGGGACGCTGTACTTGCCGCATGCAACATCGCTTCGAATGAGTGATTTAGGCTATACCAGTACGGCGCAGTCAAATCTACACATCTCTTATAACGATCTAGATGCGTACGTTGCTTCCGTGCGCGAAGCGATAAACCTACCCACACAAATGTATGCATCGATAAGTGCGGGCGAGAATGGTGTTTGGGAACAGCTAAACACCAATATTTTGCAGATTGAGAATGAACTCTATGCACCTATTCGACCGAAACAAGTAGCAAATTATTTGGAAAAGCCGACGGATGCGTTGGCTGATCGCGGCATCAGTTACATTGAAGTCAGAGGTTTGGATGTAAACCCGTTTTCGCAGGTAGGTATTGATGATCAGCAAATCAGGTTTATGGATGCATTTTTACTTTATTGCTTATTATTGCCATCACCTACACATTCGCGAACCGACCATGCGATATTTAAATCCAACATGGAGAAAGTCGTCATTAATGGCAGAGATCCGGATCTAATGTTGAATAGTGATAAAGGTAACATATCGATAAATTCGTATTGCAATGACCTCTTTGATGGTATTGAACAATGCGCAAACCTGCTTGATGATGCAGGAACGACAAAGAAATTCAGTGAAGCCGTTTCGTTTGAACGTGAGAAAGTTGAATCACCCGATTTGACCTTTTCCGGTCGAATGTTGGACGCGCTGCTGGACAATGATGTGGATAATTCATTTTTCGGCCTCGAATTGGCAAAAGAGTACAAGCAATTCATCGATTCGACGCAGTATCGTTTTATTGATGATGCAAGCTTTAAGAAAGAGACAGTCGAATCTTTCGAAAAGCAACGTGAGTTAGAAAAAACGGATAACGTCTCTTTTGAAACCTTTGTTAAGCACTATTTTTCTCGAGATTGAGTAGACTTATTATATCGATATTGGGTTTGTGAGCAGTAAGCCTTTAAAATTTGGACAAAAAAAACCCGTTGATACGTCACAACGGGTCAAACACACTTAGGGAAACACATTCTGTATAGTAAGAGGGGCAATGTGCTAAATAAGTTCCAAAAGAATTTAAAATTTTTAAACTTTTTTTTAACTTCTTGCTGTTGCCTGCTTTTAGTCGCTGGTTGTGCGCATACGCCGCCGAGGCAAATCGAGAATATTTGTCATATTTTTGAGGAAAAACGCAGGTGGTATAGCGCAGCCGAAGACATGCGCGATGAATGGGGTGTGCCGATTCACGTGCCTATGGCGATGATGTATCAAGAGAGCACCTTCCGACATAATGCCAAACCACCTCGAGATTATATCTTCTTTGGATTGATCCCTTGGGGTCGTGTTAGCAGTGCATATGGTTTTGCACAAGCGAAAACAGGTACCTGGGATGATTACAGAAGAGAGACAGGGAATCGCTTTGCAGATCGAGACCGCTTTGAGGACGCAATCGATTTTATGGGTTGGTATATTTCAAAAACACACAGATTAAACAAAATTTCCAAGTGGGATGCCGGTTCTCAATACTTAAACTATCACGAAGGCTGGGGTGGATACAGAAGTAAGTCCTATGCCAGTAAAGACTGGTTAAAACGTGTGTCGTATCGCGTTGACGAGCGAGCAAGGCGCTACGCGGCGCAATTGAATGGTTGCGAGAAGGACCTGCAAAAAGGCTGGTTTATGCGGTTATTCACCTAGCAATGCCGTTTCCTTGATTTCGAATAGTTGATAATCCTATCTGCAAATGCGAGTTGCAATTTCCCTTTGCATTTTCCGACTGCGAATTCCGTGCCTGAACAAAAAATATCGAATAAAAAAAATAAGGAATTTGATCTAGATTAAACTCTTTTCGCGTCTAATAGAAAGCCGTATGAAAGTATTGATCCAGGTCATAACGCGCTACGCAGTCTGTTCTAAAATCGCTCCAGTATTTCAATTTTGGAGAGTATCATGCTTGATTTATTACTAACAGATCCGGTGGCTTGGGGTTCCGTCTTAGGGATTTTCGTTGTAGTTGCTATTTGCGCTTATTACGTCTGGTTGTTCTTGCATAATACGAACGAAGCTGAAAAATAATCGTACTGAAATGCCTGTAGGTGATTTTAATCGCCTATAGCGGCTTTTCGAGCAAAACCAGCAAAGCGCCGTTTCCGCCATGGTGTCGTGGCGCTTGGTGAAAACCAAGCACAAGAGGGTGTTGCACTAGCCAATGAGGAGTGTATTGCTTGAGCACGCCGCCACTAACACCATGTACAATCTTAACGCATTCGATATGGTGGTTGTGGGCATGGTCGATGAGTGCCGAGATTTCGAGTTTAGCCTGCGCCTTGGTGAGGCCGTGTAGATCAAGTTCGATATCGGGCATGATGAGGCCTTTTTTGATGGCCGCTATCGTTGGTTTTATGCGTTCATCTTTCATGAATGAAACAGGCTGCTCGTCGCTAAAGCAGGCGATGAAACCATCAGAAAACTCAAAACTTGCCTGCTGACGATTAACTTCCCGTTGAGCGCTTTCAAATTTAGCCGTTTTCTTCTTCACGGTTCTAGGTGCAATATATTTGTCGTGTTTGACAGGTGTTGCATCAGGAAAAAGCGTTGCAAATGCCGTTTTTGCGGACTTATCCGATTTTTTTGCCATTATTTCTCTGAATATCAATGCCAATTCGCGCAAAAACGCGCAATTTCCATTATTATATCGCCTCGCTAACTTCATACAAAAATTAAATGACGACCGATATTGAGTCAGGCAGTGCAATGAGTGAATCGTGGGATGTGTTTGTCGCCCGCTCGCAATGTCTGGATACCATTACTGATTGGGTGCGATTTTCAGTATCGCAGATGCAACAGTACAATGTGTTTTTTGGCCATGGTACTGACAATGTCTGGGATGAATCATTACAACTCGTATTTACTGCATTGGCATTGCCAAATGAAATGGGTGAAAAACAAGTGCAGTTATTGGCCAATGCACGCATCACCGATGATGAAAAGCGTGTTTTGCAAGATTGGTTGTTTAAACGGACGTATAATCAAATTCCGTTACCGTATCTGACAAATACCGCATGGTTTGCAAACAAACCCTTTTACGTTGATGAGCGCGTTATTATCCCGCGCTCACCTTTTGCTGAATTGATTGAAGAAAACTTTCAACCTTATTTGGATGAACAGTTCAGCCCCATTCACATTCTCGATATGTGTACGGGGAGTGCCTGCATTGCTATTACGCTTGCACTTGCGTTTAAAGATGCCTCAGTGGACGCAGTGGATATTGATACTGATGCGTTGGATGTCGCATCGATAAACGTGTCAAATTACCATTTAGAAGAGCGCGTATATCCTATTCAATCTGACGTATTTGCGTCTCTGTCGGGCCAAAAATACGATTTAATTGTTGCAAATCCACCTTATGTCGATACGGAGGATATGTCAGATCTCCCGCAGGAATTTCTTCATGAACCTGAACACGCGCTAGCATCTGGTGAGGACGGTTTAGATTTGACGGTAAGGATAGTTAAGGATGCGGCAAAGCATCTCAATCAAAACGGTTGGTTGTTTGTAGAAGTCGGCAACAGTGAGGTGCATTTTGCTGCACGCTTTAATTCACTTGACATACGTTGGTGTGAATTACGCCGAGGCGGCAGCGGTATTTTTGCAATTAGCAAGTCACAGCTTGATGCGCAATCCAATAAAATTTTGAATTTACAGCAGGAAAGTTAATGGGCGGTAACACATTTGGAAAAGCGTTTGTTTTAAGTACGTTTGGTGAAAGCCACGGTATCGCTATCGGTGGTGTCGTCGACGGGTGTCCTCCAGGCTTAGAACTCTCTGAAAGCGACTTACAGCCGGATTTGGATAGAAGAAAACCAGGCACATCGCGTTATACAACGGCCCGTCGCGAAAGTGATGAGATCAAAATCCTGTCGGGCGTATTTGAAGGAAAAACCACTGGAACCAGTATCGGACTGCTCATCAATAACGTAGACCAGCGCAGTCAGGATTATTCCAAAATTAAAAATAGCTTTCGACCAGGTCACGCAGATTATACCTATCAGCAAAAGTATGGATTCAGGGATTACCGCGGTGGCGGTCGCTCTTCAGCAAGAGAGACGGCAATCAGAGTGGCAGCAGGTGGAATTGCAAAGAAATATTTAAAACATCATCACAATGTCGATATATATGGTTATATATCTCAATTGGGTCCGATAACGATGGAAACCATTGATCGCAAAATAATAAATGACAATGCCTTTTTCTGTCCTGATGCGAGCAAATTAGAGACGCTAGACGCCTACATGCGTGACTTAAAAAAAGAAGGCAATTCCATCGGCGCGAAAGTGACAGTTGTCGCTGGCAATGTGCCCGTTGGCTTGGGTGAACCTGTTTTCGATCGATTGGACGCGGATATTGCGCATGCAATGATGGGCATCAATGCAGTTAAAGGCGTGGAAGTAGGTGACGGATTTGATGTTGTCGACCAAAAAGGTACTGAACACAGAGATCAGATGTCGCCAGATGGTTTTCAAAGCAATCATGCAGGTGGCGTGTTAGGCGGTATTTCAACGGGCCAAGACATACGTGTCAATATGGCGTTAAAGCCGACTTCTAGCATTAGCATTTCGGGTGAAACGATTGATACCCAGGGAAATGCGGCTGAAATAATTACTAGAGGACGACATGATCCTTGTGTCGGAATACGCGCCGTGCCGATTGCTGAAGCCATGTTGGCATTGGTATTGATGGACCATCTGATGCGACATCGTGCCCAAAATGCTGAGGTAGCATCGATTACGCCTATTATTCCTGGGCGACAGCCTTGAAAACACGTTTATCGATAAAAAAGCCTACAACCCCCGTTGATAACAAACGCATTTGGTTATTTTCGCTGTTGTCGTTGGTAGCAGGGTATTGCTATGCAGAACAACCCACATCGAACATTTATTTGGGACAAGTAGATCGCAGCGACAACGGCATCAAGGTTGTCGACGTAGTTGCTGTCACGGACAATCCTGAATATACCAACCAGCCGTATTTTTTTGACGAAGGCACGCTTTATTATACGCAAGAGATTAAGGAAAATGATGCGTCACAGACAGATATTTTTAAGTATGACATCGCCGAGAAATCTTCAAGCAATGTGACACAGTCTATCGAAAGCGAATACTCGCCGACGCCAATGATGGATGGGACCGGATTCAGTGTTATAAGGGTCAACGGCGATGATAAGCAGGAACTGTGGAAAATAGGCTTTGATGGTCAGACAAAAATGCATCTTGTACCAGCGATTGAGCCTGTTGGTTACCACGCTTGGACACGAGAGGACAAGTTGCTCTTATTTGTGTTGGGCGAACCGCACGAGTTGGTGCTCGCCGATCCAGCGCGTCCTGATGAAGAAGGTCTACAGATAGCCACGAATATTGGCGCATCAATTTTTGAGATGCCGTTAACGCTAGGGCATACCTACACAATTGAAGACGAAAAGGGCGCGGCGCCGTTGTTCTGGTTTGACCCCTATTCGAACAGTACGGTAAATATTGGCAGCTTACCTAATAATGCAAAATACTATGCATGGTCTTCGCGCGCGGAATTATTTACAACAGACAACAATAAATTGGTCACGATGCCCTTTATCGTCAATGGCCAAGAAATTATCTACACTGCCTACAGTAAAGTACAAGTAGATTCACCACATTGTCAAAGTGGTATCAGTCGCATAGCGCTTTCACCGTACAATGACAAAATTGCACTTGTTTGCCACCAAAAATAAAAAAAGCGCCGTTTTCAATACGTTATTAAAGGTAATAATCTATAAAGGGCGCTTTTTTGTGCGAATTAAAAAATCGATTTACATGTGTTTATGCAAAGTTTGCTGATGCAAACTCCCAGTTAACAAGTGACCAAAAGCCCGACAGATAATCTGGTCGAACATTTCTATAATCGATGTAGTATGCGTGTTCCCATAAATCGACAACAACAAGTGGCGAAATACCGTCTTGCGTGATTGGTGTTCCGGCATTTGTTGTATTAATAATGTCGAGTGAACCGTCGGCTGTTTTAATCAACCATGTCCAGCTTGAACCGAAGTTATTGACCGCCTTATCGTTAAAAGCCGCCTTAAATTCGTCAAAAGAACCCCACTTTGCACTGATTGCATCAGCAAGCGCTCCAGTAGGCTCGCCACCGCCTGTTGGGCTGAGGCTATTCCAGTAGAAGGTATGGTTCCAGATTTGTGCCGCATTGTTAAAGATACCGCCATCGCTTGATTTTACGATTTCTTCAAGTGATTTATCAGCAAAATCAGTACCGTCAATAAGCCCGTTCAGCTTTGTAACATAGGTCGCATGGTGCTTGCCGTAATGAAAGTCAAGCGTTTCAGCTGAAATATGGGGTTCTAGCGCATTTTTTTCATATGGTAGAGCAGGTAACTCAAATGCCATGTCTATTCTCCAAGTTTTTGTAAAATGTAATTTCCCACTTCGTTAAATAGGAACTTATCTGCTAATTTTCAATTCATAATTCACAATTATTTGTATCTTATTTCTCGGAATGCCTGTACTTAGATCAACTAATAAATAAAATAGTAAATGACTTGAAAAGTAACAAGCAGAACATATCTCATCAGCATTTGACGTTTTAAAGGCGAAACATGGAAACAATAGATAAAATCAAGCAACAAATTGACGAAAACCCGATACTTTTATATATGAAAGGATCACCAAAGCTACCAAATTGTGGGTTTTCTGCTCAAGCAAGCCAAGCGGTAATGTCATGTGGACATCAATTTGCTTATGTCGACATATTACAAAACCCAGACATACGCGCAGAGTTACCGATATATGCAGACTGGCCTACATTCCCACAACTATGGGTCAATGGCGAATTAGTCGGTGGCTGCGACATTATTTTAGAGATGTTTCAGCAGGGGGAGTTACAACCGTTGTTGGCTGAGGCTTCGTCAGAGAGCGAAGGAGATGCTTAGAAAGAATAATTGAAAGTGGTGGGACACACTTTTAAGGAAGTTATTTATCCAACGTCTTTGTACAGATGCTCATCGCATATGGTTTCATCGATGAGCTGACGTGCAGCGTCAACGCAGCTACCGCATTGTGCACCAATGCTCAAGTGCTTTTTAAGGTCACGCATATTACCGACACCTTCATCCTGCACAGCATTTTGTATCTGCGTATCTGTAATTCCGTAACAAATGCAAACGAACATAAAACTACTCACTTATACCAATACAAATGATAATAGTTGTTATTTACAGATAATGCAACCGGAAATCAGATGGAACTGAGAATCAGATTATAGTCGTTGCCAGATATGCGCGAATAATATCTTTGAAAGCCGGCTTATATCCCACCAAGATTATGGTAATGATTAACCATGTAACAAAACAGCTCTGCCGTCTTTTGCGCATCATACAAGGCCGAGTGTGCTGCTTTACTATCAAACTCGATGTTTGCGGCCTGACATGCTCTAAGCAATACCGTTTGTCCCAGCGTCAATGCGCACATACTCGTCGTATCGAATGTGACAAAAGGATGAAATGGACTGCGTTTCACACTGTTTCTCAATATCCCTTGTGAGACAAAGCCATGATCAAATGATGCATTGTGAGCGACGATAACGCTGCGCTGACATTCAGCCGCTTTTTGCGCTCTGCGTACAAATTTACATAGGTTTCTGAGTACTTCGTTTTCATCCTTTGCTGCGCGCAATGCACAAAAGGGATCAATGCCATTAAAGTCAATGGCTGCTTGCTCTATGTTGGCGCCTTCAAAAGGCGTGACATGTTCATGAAAACACTGGTCAACAACCAAATGATCCTCTTGATACTTTACTGTGATCGCAGCGATTTCCAATATTGCATCCGTGGAAGCATTAAAACCGGCCGTTTCAATGTCAATAATAACGGGAAAGTATCCTCGAAATCGCTGGTTCAGCCGCTTGCTTTGTGTAGACATCCCGTTTATGCATTCCAATAAGTGAATTGTTTCAAGACAATTAATACGTCGCCGATAGCTAACTATGGCGTAGACCGATCTCAATTATGTCAGAAATGCATTTATTATTACGTAATCAAATCGTTAAGTCTTTAATTCTTTTAGTATCTTTGCCCCTTGCATTCATGTTGTTGGCGGGTGGTGCTAGTGCGCACTTGCGTGACTATCAAGTATCTGTAGAAAATTCATCTTGGCAAATGACAAAACAAACTCGCCTTGAATGCGAACTATCCCATGAAATCCCATACTACGGTGTCGCCCAATTTGTCTCAGAAGCATCTAAACAACTGAACATGAGCTTCAATCTTGACATGCTGCGCCTACCTAGCCGATATGATTCCGCCACTGTGTATTCTAAACCTCCCAAATGGATGCCGGGTGCTATATCCAGGCGCATTGCTGAAATGAGATTACTTCGACAATATGATGGCGACCTACCAGAGGCACCGGCCTGGGAAATGTTGGTCGAGTTGGAAAAGGGATACCATCCCACGCTTTTTTATCAAGATTGGCGAAATCCAAGCGACCAGGTTGCAGTTGGTTTGAACGCCAGTAAATTCATTCCCGCCTACCAGGCATTTTCTGTTTGCATAGATAATTTATTGCCCTTTGGTTTTGAGGATATTGCCTATACGGTACTGACATACCAAGTGAATAAGCCGGAACTGACTCGCTATTCAAAAAAACGTCTAGAGATGATAGGCGACTATCTCAAAGAGGACATAGATTTGGAACTCGTGCTTATTGCAGGGCATACTGATACGCGCGGTGACGACTGGGCGAATGAACAACTATCACTGCGTAGAGCCAATGAGTTACGTGACTATTTCGCATCTATGGGTATTGATTTACAGCGCATCGAAGTGAGTGGTCTGGGCGAAAAAAGGAACATATCACCAAATGAAACCGCGATCGACAGAGCAAAAAACAAGCGCGTTGTTATAAGAATGCAAAAGCTATAAAGCGTTTAAAACAATATATGTTAAGAATTTTGTTTGCTATTGCTTTTACGTGCTTTTGTTTTTTTGAGTTTGTTCTTGCGCTCTTGTTCTCGCAACACCTGATTAATAAAACTGCGACGACCATATTCGCGCGTGATGATGCACTTATCCAACGAAAAGCCGCGCGCAGGGCAATACTCACGGCCGTAGTAGATGATCTGCAGATGTAAGTCATTCCATTTTTCTTTCGGAAAAAGTCGCTTGGCATCGCGCTCTGTTTGTTCGACGCTTTTACCGTTGCTTAGGCCCCACCGGTACATTAACCGATGAATATGTGTATCTACTGGAAATGCCGGAACGCCAAAGGCTTGTGACATGACGACTGAGGCGGTTTTGTGCCCAACACCGGGCATTGCCTCCAGTGATGCAAAGTCCTTGGGCACTTGTCCATTGTGTTGTTTGATGATCATGTCGGACAAATGCCATATTCCTTTTGATTTCATAGGTGATAAGCCACAAGGCCTGATGATGTCCTTGATCTCTTCAATGCTCATCAACACCATATCGAAGGGATTGTCTGCTCTTTCGAACAAGTATGGTGTGATCTGATTGACGCGTTCATCGGTGCATTGCGCAGATAAGAGCACGGCAATCAATAGTGTGTAGGGGTCTTTATGGTCAAGCGGTATAGGGATCTCTGGGTATAGGTTTTCAAGGGTATTGATGATGGCTTGAACTTTGTCTTTTTTGTTGAGCACAACGGGTTGAGCAGTCATATATCAGTGCCGGTTACCCTTGCTCTTGTGACAACTTCTGCGTCTTTGTGGGTGCGATTTTCGATGGCTTTATCAATCATGTTTTTTGCCGCAATCAGCAAGCCCATACCAATAAATGCACCCGGAGGCAGAATCGCCAACAAGAAGTTAACGTCACTCGAAAATAGGGTAATTGTCATTGCACTTGCCCGTTCGCCAAACAATAGATCTGCGCCGCTGAAAAGCGTGCCAAAACCTAAGATTTCGCGCATACCACCCAGTACAACCAGAACAATCGTAAAGCCAATGCCCATCATCAGACCGTCAACGGCTGCAAAGTGCACGGGGTTTTTTGATGCGTACGCTTCTGCACGACCAATGATAGCGCAATTGGTAACAATGAGAGGAATAAAGATCCCCAATGTCAGATAAAGTTCATAGGTAAACGCGTTCATTAATAATTCTGTTACTGTAACGAAGCATGCTATGACCATTACAAAAACGGGAATTCGGATCTCATTTGGCACAACATTTCTAACGATTGAGACAGTGATATTTGAACCAATCAACACCAGTGTAGTGGCCAACCCTAAGCCAAGACCATTAATGAACGTTCCCGTCACTGCAAGCAGTGGACACAATCCAAGCAACTGCACAATCGCAGGGTTGTTTTTCCAAAACCCCTGTATGACTAGATGTTTAATTTCACTCATTGCTAGCCTCATTTCCGGTGTCGTTTGACAGGCAGTTGGATGGCGAATCAAACAACGTCCTCTTGTTCGCGTTAACGTATTCAGCGGTGTTGGCGATTGCATTCACTACTGCTCTTGGCGTAATGGTTGCACCAGTAAACTGATCGAACTGTCCGCCGTCCTTTTTTACTTGCCAACGTTGCGCTGTATCTGTTGTATAGAGCACGTCGTTGAAGTCTAGGATCCAATCACTCACTCTCAAATCAATTTTATCACCCAAGCCAGGTGTTTCCTTGTGACTGAGTACTCTTGCGCCGAGCACTGTTGACTTTTCATTAATGGCAATGACCAAATCGATATCACCGCTATAACCATCGGGTGCAGTCGATTCAATGATGATCGCATAATCTTGTTGGTCTTGTCTGGCGCGAAATGCGCGTTGAGTTTTATCTCCCAAAAGAGGGTTTGCTTCAACGATGATGCAGTCCATATCCAGTGCGTTGGTGTGAGCCGATTCAGGCACTAACTCATTTAAGATCGATAAAAGCTGTGCTTGTTTGGCTTGTGCGATGGTGTCTTTTGTATTTATAAATGTTGCGACGATCAATCCGGTCGTCGCTAATGCAAACAGGCCAAGGATTAATCCGTTTTTACCCATCAATTTAACCATTGCATTAGTCCTCTGACATTGCCTTTGCTTTTACTTTGTGGCCATAAGTGCGGGGGCGCGTATAATAATCTATCAAAGGAACCGCCATGTTCATTAAAATCACCGAAAACGCAATGGCATCTGGATAATTGCCAAAGGTGCGAATGAGGATCGTCCATATGCCAATAAATAACCCGAAAATGAGTCTTCCGTAATTCGTCGTTGAGGCTGATACTGGATCGGTGGCAATAAAAAAGGCACCGACAACTAAGCTACCGTTCACCAAATGAAACCAGGGACCTGCGTATATGGAACTGTCCAGCATGAACAGCAACGTAGCGCATAAGACGGCGCCTGCAATCATGCTAACCGGGATATGCCAATTGATGATCCCAAGTTTGAGCAATACCAAGCCGCCAACCAAGTAGCCGATGGCGACCATTGACCAACCGATTCCACGGCTGCCGTTAAACAACTCTGATGCAACGGCTTCTTCCACGGTGAAATTTTGCGTCAATGCTGTTTTTACATGGTCGAGTGGTGTCGCCATTGTTACGCCGTCCACGGATACTCTCAATTGGTCCAAACTGTAGCCGTCTGACGTGAATCCGGTAAAAATAGTAAAAAGGGTGTCTTTTATACCAATGCTTTGTTCGACCAATGTATCGGGCGGTAGCCAAGATGTCATTTGCACCGGAAATGATATCAACAACATTACATAGGCTGCCATTGCTGGATTGAATAAGTTGTAACCAAGGCCTCCGTATAGTTGTTTGACAACGATCACAGCAAACGCAGTACCTATAACAACGACCCACCAAGGTGCTAAGGGCGGCAAGCAAATAGCAAGGAGTAACCCGGCCAGCAATGCACTGCAGTCTTTTAGAGCAAGTTCAACAGGTTTTTTTCTTAGCTCCAGTATTAACGCTTCTGCGATAACTGCAGTGATCAAGGCCAAGACGATTTGCACGATAACGCCATATCCAAAATACACTGCTTGTAATGCAATACCCGGTAAACATGCGAACATCACGATGCGCATGACTGCACCAGTATCACGTTGCGTATGATGGTGAGGAGAGCTCTTGGTATTAGGTGTCATTGTTTTTTTGTTGCGCGGCTTTCTTGGCTTTTGCCCTTGCGATTGCCGCCGCTATCTTTTTCTTCTTATCTGAGTCACTGTTGCTTGTATCCATCGCTGGTGTTTCTGTGCCAGCGTCGCCGGCAGATGATGCGCCATTTTGTGGTTGCGGTTTTTTGTCTTCTGCATTGACCCCATTTGCTTTCGCTTCTTGTTGCTGACGGGCTTTTTTTGCTTTCGCCCGGGCGACAGCGGCCGCTATTTTATCGCTTTTGTTCTCGCCATGCTTGCTTTCTGCCACCGATGATGCAACAGCATTATTACTTGGGATTGGATTTTCGTTCGCGCTAAGATCTTCTTTTTTATCTGGGCTTGAAGCCTTCATTGCCTGTTGCGCTTTTTTCGCTTTTGCACGCGCAAGCGCGGCGGCGATTTTATCTTTGGCCCCACTGCCATCGCTCTTCATGGCTTTTTTCCGCGCCTCAGCGGCCAATCGGTGTTTCTCTTCTCTGGCTTTTTTCTCAGCGAGTAATCGCGCCTTTCTGGATTCAAAGCGGACTTTGGCTTTTTCAGATTTTTCTTTGTCTATCTTTTGTTGTCGTATATCGGCTTTTGCAACGCGGTAGTAATGCACCAGAGGGATTTCACTTGGGCAAACATAGGCACAGGCACCGCATTCAATGCAATCAAATAGATTGTAGTCTTCAACCAGCTCATACTCTTTGCTCTTGCTATACCAAAAGAGCTGCTGCGGCAGTAAACTCACGGGACAGGCATCTGCACAAGCTGAACAGCGAATACAGGGTTTTTCTTGTTCAAGTGTTGGCAGTTCGCGTTTTGCTGGCGCGAGCAAGCAGTTCGTGGTTTTAACAATGGGGCACTGCGCGCTCTTTAAGGTGAAGCCCATCATTGGACCACCCATTATAATATTGGGATACGGTTGCTTTTCGGGCTCATACCCAGCTGCTTGCAAGCAGTCCGATACTGGAGTTCCTATGCGTGCCCACACGTTTTTCGGTTGGCTCAACGCTTTCCCTGTCAGCGTCACCACGCGTTCCGTCAGCGGTTTACCTTCAATGATGGCATCAGATACGGCAAAGCAGGTACCTACGTTGTACATTAGGCAACCGACATCAACGGGCAGGCCGTCAGACGGAACTTCTCTTGATGTTAATACCTGAATAAGTTGTTTTTCGCCGCCCGCAGGATATTTCGTGGGAATGCTTACGACCTGATAACTGGTCTGATGCTGACAGGCAAGTGACATTGTTTTAAATGCTTCAGGTTTATTGTCTTCAATCGCGATTATCACTTGCTTAGGCGATAGTAAGTGTTCGAGGATATCGATACCTTGTCTTATTTGCCATGCGTGTTCTCGCATCAATCTGTCATCAGCACTTATATAGGGTTCACACTCGACGCCATTGATAATGAGGAATTCAAGCGGCTTTACATTGTTGCTTTTAACATGTGTTGGAAACCCTGCGCCGCCCATCCCGCTTATGCCGGCCTTACAAATCGCTTCAATTAGACAAGCGCGCTCTTGATTTAGGTAATCTGCAATCGGAGTGTATTTTACCGGGTGGTCTCGTCCATCGGTTTCTATGACGATGGTTAATTCGTTAATCCCGGACGGATGTGCAGACACCTTCGGCGCTATTTCTGTAATGGTACCTGAAGAGCTGGCGTGAACAGGCACAGCAAATGGATTGTGGCTTTCGGTCAGTGGTTGTCCTCTCTTAACATGGTCTCCCACCTTCACAATGAGATCTGCATCAACGCCGATATGTTGTTTTAAGGGAACAAAAAGCGTTTTTGGCAATGGCATCTGGTCAATGGGATGGGTGTTTGACAAAGCTTTTTGCCCGTTGGGACGGACACCTCCGGGAAAATCCCAAAGTTTTCTCGATGCGAGTCTTTCCATTATGGTGTCAAAATCTGTAAATGCCGACATCTATTGGACTGTCCTTATAGGGATATCGCCGGTGCCTGTCTGGCTAAATTTCCATTTCCAGTTTTGGCTTGTTTCCTGGAGAGGGACCATGTCAATGCAATCGACAGGACAGGGCTCTACGCACAGATCACAACCCGTGCATTCATCGATGATAATTGTGTGCATTTGTTTGGCTGCACCTAGAATAGCGTCGACAGGGCATGCTTGAATGCACTTTGTACAGCCAATGCATTCATCTTCTCTAATGTAGGCGACTTTTTTTACGTCCTCTACGCCATGCGCAGCACTCAATGGTTTAGCTTCGACACCCATTAAGTCAGCCAAGTCTTTAATCGTAGATTCGCCGCCTGGCGGACACTTGTTAATTTCATCACCATTGGCAACGGCTTCGGCATAGGGTCGACAGCCGGGATAGCCACACTGTCCGCATTGTGTTTGCGGGAGTAAGTTATCAATTTGATCAACAAGCGGGTCACTTTGCACTTTGAATTTAATTGATGCATAGCCGAGTATTAGCCCAAAAATGACGGCTAAGACGGCGACAGCGAGAACGGCCAGTGAAAAGTACGACATCATATAAGCCCAGAAAATCCCATGAATGCCAACGACATTAACCCTGCGGTTATCATTGCGATTGAGGCACCCTTGAAAGGAGTAGGTACATCAGCCGCTGCCAATCTTTCGCGCATGGCAGCAAACAAAATGAGCACAAAACTAAATCCGATGGCGGCGCCAAAGCCGTAAACCAGTGATTCAATGAGATTGTGTTGCTTAGTTGTGTTGAGTAATGCAACGCCTAACACGGCGCAATTGGTGGTAATGAGGGGTAAAAAAATACCGAGTAGACGATATAAGGTTGGGCTGGTTTTACGTACCACCATTTCAGTGAACTGCACAACTACTGCGATCACAAGGATAAAACTCAATGTACGCAAGTAGCTGATATCCAATGGTATTAGCAAGTATGTTTCAATCAGATAGCTGCATAGCGAGGCGAGTGTTAGCACAAATGTTGTAGCAAAGGACATCCCCATGGCAGTTTCAAGTTTGCCGGAAACACCCATGAAAGGGCACAAACCTAAAAACTGTACAAGTACGAAGTTGTTTACTAAAACTGTACCGACGAGCAATAATAACAAATCTGCCATGTTTGATTAGTAACGCCTAAAGCGACTTTCTATGTCCGCTTAAAATGAATTGATAAAACCTTTATCTGCTTGGTTTTATTATCTCTTTTTACCGTTACGATCACAACAGTGTCAGCGGTATTGCTGTGTGATTTGATATTGCGTTGTAAACGCATACACACAAGGAAAATATTGGGATTAAAAATGAGAGAGTGGCTCCCCCTCCCCGACTCGAACGGGGGACCTGCGGATTAACAGTCCGTCGCTCTAACCAACTGAGCTAAGGGGGACCTGACATTTAGTGGATGCGCATATTAATCAGCATGCCTGTCAGTGTCAATAAGGATTTTGCAAATATTCAAATTTACAAGTGCGTTGTTTTTTAAAGAATTGTGATTGATTGAATTTTAGTAAAATTGGCCTATTTTTAGGCAGAAGAGCCGTGAAGATAAAAAGTTATTTTTTATAACCAATAGATATAACGGATTTAAAAATACTGTATATAAATATAGTATTTAACAAAACTGTCACAAAAAGTTCAAGGCTAGCAGGTTAGTGATAGCTTACCTAAAAACGAACAAATTCTGTTACAAAGTACGTCATTATTAAGGCACTTCGACTTATTAACACTTTCTGTGGATAACTTTGTGAATGTTTTCTGATAATCAAAAGAACGATTACACGCGGTGGTGTCAACCAATTTTTATTGAAATTCAACATAAAAATAATTCAATAAATTCAATAATATAACAAAAAACGCTACTTTAGTTTAGATAGCGAGAACAAGCGAATAAAAATTTGCAAATAATTTTTTTTGATCCCTGCACACTGGCGAAAAATCATCAAATCATTTTTCAGAATAAAGTGTCAAAGTATTGTCAAGTTTCTCCCCATAATTTTGCGGAAAGGTGTATTATTTATTTGGAAAGCGAACAGGGAAGTTGAATACGCTTTCATTCGACCATGTTCCCTTAGTTTTTCCTTGCATCACCACAATGTTAAGTCCAACCTAAAAAGTGTGACAAATTGAGCGCGACTACAGCAAAAGATCTCCTGAATGGCGATATTAGAAAAACGCTGATAAGCATGACTGTGCCCATGATACTTGGCATGATCATGCTTATGACGTTTTCGTTGGTGGATACGTTTTTTGTTAGCTTGCTCGGTACGAATGAGCTTGCAGCGATTTCATTTACCTTTCCTGTGACATTTACCATTATTAGTTTAAACATTGGACTGGGTATTGGCACTTCTGCGGTGATCGGCAAATGCTTGGGCAGTGGTGATGCTGAACAAGCCAAAGTACTGGGTGCGGGTGCCATTGTCTTATCTGTATTGTTAGTGTTTGTTCTTGCGCTGATCACCTTTTTCCTCCTTGATGAAATTTTCATGGCGATGGGTGCTACGGACATAACATTGCCATTGATAAAAGAGTATATGCATGTCTGGTTAATCTCAGGTGTCTTTCTTGCCATTCCTATGGTTGGAAATAGTGTCTTGCGCGCCAACGGCGATACTAAAACTCCCAGTGTCATCATGGCAGCGGGTGGGGCAATAAATGCAGCACTGGATCCGTTATTGATATTTGGTTGGGGCCCTGTGCCTGCCTTAGGTATCCAAGGTGCAGCAATTGCGACTGCTATTGCATGGGCGGTAGGATCCGTTTGGATCATCTATCTCCTTGCTGTTAAGCGGCGCCTTATCGAAGCAACTTTTCCAACCATCAGTGAACTTCGACAGACAAGTAGCGGTATTTTATCCATAGGCCTACCGGCAGCCGGTGCCAACATGTTAACGCCTATCGCTGGCGCCATCATGACGGCAATCGTGGCAAGCTATGGTGAAACTGCCGTTGCAGCGTGGGGCGTAGGTAGTAGGTTAGAGTCGATGGCGTGTATTGTCGTACTGGCATTATCGATGTCATTACCGCCCTTTGTCAGTCAAAACTATGGGGCAAACAATTGGCAACGCATCAGTGCCGCATATCAAATGTGTATGAAATTTGTTATTGCGTGGCAATTGTTTATCTTTATCGTATTGGCAATGCTTGCAATCCCGGTAGCGATTACCTTTGCGAAAGAGCAAGAGGTACGGGATTTGATCAAGTTGTTTATATTTATCGTGCCGCTTGGATATGGACTGCAAGGTGTGATCATTCTGACCAATTCTTCTTTAAATGCGATGCACAGACCTATGGCAGGTCTTGCATTGAGTTTGGTCCGACTGTTTATATGCTATATCCCGGTCGCATATATCGGCAGTTTACTTTTTGAATTGAGTGGTCTCTTTTGGGGATGTGTGATCGCAAATTTGATTGCAGCATTCGTGTCCTACCTCTGGTTTAGTAACGAGCTAAAAAATAGGCAAACGCAAGAAGAGATCCCTGCAAAATAATGTGCGAAGAACATACACACAGGTTCAATGAATGAGTACCGCTACATGAGCAAAGGATTCGAATTACAAGCGAAATATGCACCAGCTGGGGATCAGCCGCAAGCGATCGCGCAAGTTATCGAAGGCTTGGATGACGGTCTAGCGACTCAGACATTGCTCGGTGTTACAGGCTCCGGAAAAACCTTTACGATGGCCAATGTGATCATGCGATCGCAACGGCCAACCCTTATTCTTGCGCACAATAAAACGCTGGCCGCGCAGCTTTACGGTGAAATGAAAGAGTTCTTTCCGAATAACGCCGTGGAATACTTTGTCTCTTATTATGATTATTATCAACCAGAAGCCTATGTGCCCAGTACGGACACTTTCATTGAAAAAGACGCATCAATCAATGATCACATTGAGCAAATGCGGCTTTCTGCGACAAAAGCGCTCATGGAGCGACGCGATGTTGTGATCGTTGCATCTGTATCTGCTATTTACGGATTGGGCGATCCGCAAAGCTACATGAAGATGCTATTGCATTTGCGCCAAGGTGACATTATGAACCAGCGCGATATTTTGCGTCGGTTGGCTGAACTGCAATACAAGCGAAACGATCTGGCATTCGAGCGCGGTACATTCCGAGTGAGGGGAGATGTGATTGATATTTTCCCAGCAGATAGTGAAAAGCAGGCGGTGAGAGTCGAGCTATTTGATGAAGAAATTGAAAAAATAAGCTTCTTTGATCCACTGACGGGTGCGATAGAAAAGAATGTGGTTCGAGCGACGGTTTTCCCTAAAACGCATTATGTAACGCCGCGTGAAAAGATCCTAAACGCCGTCGAACAAATCAAACAAGAATTAGCATCGCGAAAAGAGCAACTCAAAGAAAACCACAAACTGCTTGAAGAACAGCGGATTGTTCAAAGAACACAGTTTGATATCGAGATGATGGTGGAATTGGGATATTGTTCAGGCATTGAGAACTACTCCAGATATCTTTCTGGTCGCGCACCAGGAGAGCCGCCACCGACGCTGCTTGATTACTTTCCTGCAGACGGACTTTTATTTATCGATGAATCTCATGTGACAGTGTCGCAAATAGGTGCAATGTATAAGGGTGATCGATCGAGAAAGGAAACGCTTGTCGAGTACGGTTTTCGCCTGCCTTCCGCATTGGACAACCGGCCGCTGAAATTCGCTGAATTTGAACATATTTCCCCGCAAACCATCTATGTTTCAGCGACGCCGGGTCAATATGAATTGGAAAAATCAGGTGGCGATGTCATAGAGCAGGTTGTGCGTCCTACGGGGTTACTTGATCCAGAAATCGATATCAGGCCGGTTGCCAGCCAAGTGGATGATGTATTGTCTGAGATTGATAAACGCGTCAAGTTAGACGAGCGCGTTTTGATCACGACCTTGACCAAACGCATGGCCGAAGACTTAACGGATTATTTGAGTGAGCACAACGTGCGCGTGCGTTACTTGCATTCAGATATTGATACGGTTGAGCGTATCGAAATTATTCGCGATTTGCGTCTAGGAAAATTCGATGTATTGGTTGGTATCAACTTACTAAGAGAGGGCCTAGATATGCCAGAAGTCTCTCTCGTTGCAATTCTTGATGCAGATAAAGAAGGCTTTTTGCGCGCAGAAAAATCGCTCATACAAACCATTGGCAGAGCGGCACGGCACCTAAATGGTCGCGCAATATTGTATGCTGACCAAATTACTGGTTCCATGCGCAGAGCCATCGATGAAACCAATAGGCGCCGGGAAAAACAAAAGGCGTTTAATCAAGCAAATGGTATCGAGCCTCAAGCACTGGTCAAGCCAATCACCGATATCATGGATTTAGGCGAAAACAGCAAAGACTCGAAAGTGAAATTGCGCAAAGTGGCGGAAAAATCCGCTCAGTACAAGGCGGAATCACCCACGGACATTATGCAGCGCATCACAGAGCTGGAAAAACGCATGTTTGAACATGCCCGAGAGCTTGAGTTTGAAAAAGCGGCTCAGGTAAGAGACGAAGTCGAAACGTTAAGAGCTAAAGTCGTCAATCTGTCTTAGCCTGCACCAATTCATCCGCAGAAGCACAAAAAACTAAAGTTTTAGTTATGCAAAACGATAACTTAATTGTCGTGTCATTCACTCATGTAGGTTGACCGACAGTCATTCTTTCGTTATGCAATAATTTTGGGTTGGATGCTGGCATGTTAAACAGACTTCAAGAATCAGACATAAAACTCCTTCGAGTTTTCTATGCGGTCGCTTCGTGTAATGGTTTTACTGCTGCTGAACCGGTGCTGCGAATGCAACGCCCTAACATAAGCGCTGCGATTAAGAAACTCGAGGAACGGCTCGATTTAGTGTTATGTCATCGAGGTCGGGGTGGGTTTCAAATGACCAAAGAGGGCGAGGTTGTTTTTCAGGAAACGAAACGCATCTTCAACGCCTTCGATAATTTCGTGTTCAATCTCAAAAGTCTGCATGACGATTATTCAGGACACATCACTATTGTCATGATGGCCGGTTTAGCGACGACGATGCAATTAGCCGTATCAAAAGCGGTCAAAAGCACCATGAAAAAGTTCGACGACATTCACGTCAATCTGCAAACTCGCTTATACAATGAAGTCGAACATGTTGCACTCTCGGGGGAGTGTCACCTGGTGTTATCAACGTACGACATGGTCAAACCCGAGTCCGTCACTTTTCATCCCATTGGCATCAAGTGTGCCGGCAGCTTATATTGCTCTCCAGCACACGAGTTGTCAAAATATCGCGAAGCTGAGGCGCTGCCTGATTCGGTAGATATTGAATCCTATCCTGCGATTGGTATTTCTGGTCTTTCTTCGTCAAACTACATTTCTTCGGATAAAAGGCTATCTATTCAAACATTCTCAGATTCTTATGATGCATGTATGGCGGCTATCATGACCGGTGAATATGTTGGCTTACTTCCGCACTATATTGCAAAAGAGCAGGGTGCTGCCACGGGACTCGTGCCTATCGCGAAAGGCAGTTTGTTTACCTTTGAGCATGAGCTTTTCGTGATGAATGGAAAAAATACGCGCTTGAATCCAGTGTTGAGACACTGCATTAAAGAACTCGAATACTTCGTGTCAGAAAGTCAGAAGAGATAGCTTTTCAATAGCTTAATTCCTAATCAGACTATCAGGTAATCGACTAAAATTTTTTAAGTTTCGTACTCTAGCGGCTCGTCTAATCCATTGAGCTTAAAGGCTTCTAATCTTTCTTGGCATGCACCGCATTTGCCGCACGCTTTATCACGACCGTTGTAGCAGGTCCACGTCTGAGAATAATCAAGACCCATTGCAATGCCATCTGCCAGTATATCGATTTTGTTTTTGTGCAGATACGGCGCTCTTATTTCCACCGCTTGATAATTTGCAATAGCACACACGCTATTCATCGCATCAACAAATGCGGTACGACAGTCTGGATAGATAGCGTGATCGCCAGAATGCGCGCCAAAATA
>JBCDMA010000012.1:0-26182 GCA_038744645.1 Pseudomonadota bacterium
CTCCATTTCGAACTCAGCAGTGAAACGTATTAGCGGCGATGGTAGTGTGGGAGTTCCCATGTGAGAGTAGCACATCGCCAGACTCCCAATACACAAAACCCAGCTAACGCTGGGTTTTTTTATGCCTGATAGGAATTGAAAACTGTGAGGTTTAAATCGCAGTTTTAATTACAACGGCCTTAAATCGTAAAAATGTTGCTTGAATGAACATACAAGTATTTACCAACTACCCGTATTTGGCATTGAAAACCACGGCTCAGTTGGTGCCTTATATTCACCTCTTTGCAATAACTCTATAGATATACCGTCTGGTGATTTCACAAATGCCATGTGGCCGTCACGAGGAGGGCGTAATATCGTTACACCGTTGTCCTTAAGCCGTTGACAAACTTCATATATATCTTCAACACGATAAGCAAGATGCCCAAACGCATTACCTGTACCGTACGCTTCATCATTATCCCAGTTGTACGTCAATTCAATAAGCGGCGCTTTACGTTCTTTAGTGAGTTCAATGTCCTTTTCGGCAGAAAGAAAAACCAGAGTAAATCTTCCTTTTGCATTTTCAATACGATGGGTTTCAATCAGGCCTAGTAGGTTACAAAAGAAGTGCAATGACTTGTCTAAATCTTTCACTCTAATCATTGTGTGCAAGTATTGCATATACGATGAGTGCCCTTACATTATTCGAGAAAAAACTCGTCTTCTTCCCTTTGTCGATTTGTTTCGTCGCATTCTTGATCTTAACTCGGTTCTTTTGTTTTCTAACCAGTCTTCTCTTCCTATGCTACCGCCACGACGGCGTTGCTCTGTGCTTCTATATGCACAAAACGCTTGGTATGCCTCTAAGTCTTCAGAGAGATCTTGAATGACCAGTTCCATCATTATTGTATCGTCAATGTAACCCAGACCAGGAATAGAATCAGGGATGAGATCTTGCGGTTCTGCAAAATACGCGAGGGATGTGATTACTTCTATGCGTTCATCTTCAGGCATTTTCCATTCTTCATCTTGAAGAGATTGAATTAATAATTCAAACGAAACCAATCGTTTTGCAACAAAATCAGGTAGCCTCGCCGCTTCCATTTCTTCGCAAAGTGCGAGTGCGTTTTCAATCACAACTTCTTCCGATAAGTCTTTGGTTTTTTCAATTGCCGCAAGCATTAATTCTTTAAAATGTTCCAAATCACTGTCGTTGAGTTGAATATGGATATCCAATGCCACATTAATTCTCCTAATTAATAACGATTTTTCTACAAACTTTCGCTTTTATTTTAATGTTAGTATTAAGCATATTGCGGTTCCTTTCAATATGCGCGTATGGATATTCAAATAATTGGTTATATCGCGGCGATTTGTACGAGTCTCTCCTTTCTTCCTCAAGCATTAAAGGTGTTAAAGTCAAAGAATACAGAGGCATTATCTTTGTCAATGTATTCCGTTTTTACATTCGGCGTATTTATGTGGTTAATCTATGCACTATTGCTCTGGGATATGCCTATGATCCTGGCAAATACAATCACATTGTCACTAGCGGCTATCATTTTTGCATTGAAACTCAAGCACACTATTCTAAAAACACCGAAAAAGTGACTTATAATGATTGAGTGTCGCGCCTTGAGTAATGCGTCAGCGTTGAACATCATGCCATTTCAAGTACTGCTTTAATCAGCTTTTCTATTCCTGCATCCGCTTCTACGAGGTTTTGTGCGAGCATATAGGCGGGTGTAGAGATAACCTTTTCTCCTCTATCAACCACAATATCAGTCACAGGACAATCAATGTGTTTACCACCAATTTGCATAATTGCTTCTGCTGTATCCCTATCAGTACCGATGGTTAGCGCAGTTTCTTTGTTGTGGATATGTGGAATAAGTGCGGGGGCGATACACATATAACCTATTGGTTTATCTGCTTTAGAAAATGCGCTGAGAGCTGATTTTATATCTTCTGAAATGCTCGCGTCTCCGCCTTTTAACGCAAAATTACAAAGGTTTTTTGCAGCACCGAATCCACCTGGTAGCATCAAAATCATCGGCTGACAGCTCGGATAGTGCGCTTATTTCACCTCTCGCAATGCGAGCAGACTCTACTAGGATATTTCGTTTTTCTTCCGTGACCTCTCCAGTAAGGTGATTAATCGTGTGCATCTGTTCTCTGTCCGGAGCAAAACACTGATATTTGGCTTGATGTTTAGATAGGTGAAGCAGTGTTAGTACCACTTCGTTGATTTCTGCTCCGTCATATACACCACAACCTGAAAGTACAACGGCTACTTTTTTCATCGTATTCATACCCTTTTATGCAAATTTTGTGATTCATCTAATTACAACAAGTAAGTTGATACTTGGTTATTAAATGCAGTTAATTTCGACTTTTACACTGTAAAATAATAACTTAGCACCTCCTAAAAATCCAAACTGTATCAAGCTTCTGAATGCTCTGTATCATTGCTATGTTTTTGAATTCAAATGAAGTAACATGCGTCGTTCATAGATTTACGAGGCAATAGGAAACAAGTAATGTCTGAAAGTGGTAGTTTTAAAGAAGTGTTTAATTGGTGGTATTTTTTCGGTATTCTTTTGGCATTATTAGCATTCCCTCTAATGCACATCATCGCTGGAATTTATGTGTTTATGATCAGTAATCTTGGTTAAAGGTTAAAACATATATCATGTCATCAGACTTGATCAAATCTGCTGTAAAAACGATTCCAGACTATCCAAAACCTGGGATCATGTTCAGAGATGTTACAAGCATTTTAAGCCAACCCATGGCATTTAAAGCCACTATTGATTATATGTGTGCGCAATACAAAGGCGTCGCTTTTGACAAAGTGGTGGGTACAGAAGCTAGAGGCTTTCTCTTCGGTGCGCCACTCGCACTTGCCTTAGGCATCAGTTTTGTGCCCGTACGTAAACCAGGCAAGTTACCCCGCGAAGTTATAACCGAGTCATATGAACTAGAATATGGTATGGACCAGCTCGAGATCCATAAAGAGGACATTTCACCAGGCGAAAAGATCTTGATGATTGACGACCTACTCGCTACGGGAGGGACAATCCTCGCTACCGCCAAATTGATAAGAAGGCTGGGCGGAGAGGCACAACACGCTGGATTTGTCATTTCATTGCCCGAAATTGGGGGACAATCTAGATTAATGGATGATGGCATCACGACGTTTTCAATATGTGAATTTGATGGTGACTAGTTATTTCATATGAGTTATCAAGTTTTAGCGCGGAAATGGCGACCGCAAACCTTCTCCGAGTTAGTTGGCCAAGATCACGTCAAAAGCGCCATTTCCAATGCATTAAACAACGATAAGTTACATCATGCTTATTTATTCACTGGCACGCGAGGTATTGGTAAAACCACCATCGCTCGGATATTCGCAAAAAGCATTAATTGCGAAGTAGGGCAGAGTGACCACCCTTGTGGCAAGTGCGGTACATGTATTGATATCGCGGATGGACGTTATGTTGATTTGCTTGAAATAGATGCTGCATCAAGAACTAAAGTCGAAGACACAAGAGAACTTCTTGACAACGTTCAATACAAACCCACACGTGGACGCTACAAAGTCTATTTGATTGACGAAGTCCACATGCTCTCCAAACACAGTTTTAACGCACTGTTAAAGACGCTTGAAGAGCCACCGGAACACGTCAAATTTTTATTGGCAACAACCGACCCACAAAAGCTGCCAGTGACCGTTCTCTCTCGATGTTTGCAATTTAATTTGAAACAACTCAGTAAAGAGCAAATCACCGCACAACTTTCTCATATTTTAGACCTGGAAAACGTCAACCACGATAAACAAGCATTGTCTTTGCTCGCTACTGCAGCGAACGGGAGCATGCGAGATGCACTCAGTCTCACCGATCAAGCGATTGCTCAAGGAAACAATTCGATTGTCAAAGATGATGTAGTTAATATGCTGGGTCTATTGGATAACACGCTGATTTTGAAAATTGTGAAGAGCTTGATAGACAAGGATCATAATGCGTGCTTTCAGCTTTTTGAGCAGTTGTGCGCAGATGCGCCTGACTTTAATCAAGTGCTTTCACAACTAATGTCATGTCTGCATCAAATTAGTTTAACGCAAATCGTTCCAGATGTTTGCAAACTAGAGACAAGTCACCCGAAAGCCATATATGTCCTAGCCAAATCTGCAACAGCCGAATACATCCAACTCCTGTATCAAATCGCACTCCAAGGCAAACGGGATTTACCCCATGCACCCGAACCCAGGACAGGTGTGCAAATGACCTTGTTACGCATGCTTGCATTTACACCCGTACCGAAAAAAGCCATTTCTCAAGATGCATTTTTGCTTGATGTGCACGACAACGATGAAAAAACACATCTTCCATTGGAAACATCGATAGCAACACAACCGAATGTACATGTAGAAAAAGAAGACTTATCAACACAAGCAACGGCAGAACGAGACGCAGTTGGTGCAAATACTGATTTGATAGAAGCGGAATCAGTCCCTACTTCTTCGTTGGTAAGTGATCACACGGGAAGTGAAAACGCTATTCCTCCATCCATCAATGAGGATAAGATGCTGTTAGAAAAGACCCGCCAAAATATGGCGGCGCTGGATGACCTATTGCGGTCAGACCAAAAGGAGGGGTCTAAAGGTCGCCCAAAAAAGCCTGATGCTGACATATCCACCACATCAGTCGTGACTGAATCAGCAGAATTTAAGAGCTTGCCAACGACTCAGGTTCAAGAAAAAGTCAAACCAAAACTAGATAACGGTGAAAAACTAAAAAACGCATTTCAAATCGATATGTGGAGTGATCTCATTAATCAGTTAGACATTACAGGTATGCCAAAGCAGCTTTTGCTTCATGCTCGGCTGGACCGAATCGAAGACGACTGTTTCATTAGTATCAATCAAAATAGTAAGCACTTAACGGAAGAATCAATTATATTAGAAGTGGAGCGTGCGCTCTCTTCTAAATATGGCAGACCAATGAAACTGCATATCACAGAGGATATGGTAGACAACGCGCCTATTCAACTTCAACAGAACATCAATAACATGCGGCAGCAGTTTGCCAGAGACGTTGTAGCGCAAGATGAAGCGATCCAGCATGTTATAGCAACGTTTGATGCAAAGATCATTGATGACAGTATCAAACCAAAGTAAACAATGAGAGAGGAAAGACATGTTTAAAGGTGGCATGGGCAACATGATGAAGCAGGCCCAACAAATGCAAGAAAAAATGAAAAAAGCACAGGACGAGCTTGCCCAATTGGAAGTTATTGGTGAGTCCGGCGCAGGTATGGTAAAGGTGACAATGACCTGTAACCACAATGTCAAACGCGTTTCAATCGACGAGAGCCTTATGGAAGATGATAAGGAAATTGTAGAGGATTTGGTTGCGGCAGCCTGCAATGACGCCGTACGCAGAGTTCAAGAAGCTTCACAACAAAAAATGTCTGAAGTTACCGGCGGTCTAAACTTGCCCGCTGGATTTAAGATGCCATTTTAGATCTTAAAGTGCTGCAAATTATACATGTCGTTTAGCCCACTGATTGATGAGTTGATAGATGCATTAAAGGTGCTGCCGGGTGTTGGTAAAAAGTCGGCGCAACGCATGGCTTTTCAACTGTTAGAACGCAATCGAGAAGGTGCGCTTAGATTAAGCAAAACACTCGAAGTTGCCATGCGCAACATAACCAATTGTACTAAATGCCGCACATTCACCGAAAATCACTTATGTGCTATCTGCGACAATCCAATGCGAGCAGAGAGTGGTCAAATTTGTGTAGTTGAATCTCCTCAAGACGTAGTCGCTATTGAATCGACAGCACACTATCAGGGACAATATTTTGTATTGATGGGTCACTTGTCACCCATAGACGGCATTGGTCCAAATGAGTTGCATCTACCAGTATTAGAAACGCGATTGCAAGATGACAATATTCAAGAAGTTATATTAGCGACCAACCCAACCGTAGAAGGTGAAGCAACAGCGCACTACATTTCTCAACTGTGCAGGAAATACAGTATTGAAACCACGCGTATTGCTCATGGTGTGCCAGTGGGTGGCGAACTTGAATATATCGATGGCAATACACTAACGCACGCGTTTACCGGCCGTCGAAAATTTTAAAGATAAAATAACGACACTCATTTCCCTGACACTGTTTTTTTACCCTCTACTTCATCGTTTTTTTCTGCTACGTGTACCAGCCTCAAATATCACGCATATTTTGACGCTAAAAAGCATAATTTTTAGTACGTTCTATTGATTTATCGTTGAGTGTCCTCACTTATAAAATTGCAAAAATTTAACAATATTCAACAGGGGAGACTTGCAATGACTGAGACGGTCCAACAAGAAACTCACGGATTTCAAACGGAAGTAAAACAGCTTCTCAATTTGATGATCCACTCACTATATTCAAATAAAGAAATTTTTCTGCGTGAATTGGTGTCCAATGCGGCGGATGCAGCAGACAAGCTTAGATTTAAAGCGTTATCCGACAATGCGCTCTACGATGGTGATGGCGAACTGCGGGTGCGTATCAGTGCTGACAAAGACAGTGGTACCATCACTATCAGCGACAACGGCATTGGTATGAATAAAGATGAAGTGATCAAGAATCTTGGGACCATTGCAAAGTCGGGCACAGCGGAGTTCTTCAGTCAACTTTCTGGCGATCAGGCCAAGGATTCTCAACTCATAGGTCAATTTGGTGTTGGGTTTTACTCGGCATTTATTGTCGCAGATAAAGTAACAGTGAATACGCGAGCTGCAGGTACTGCAGCCGATGAAGCTGTGCAATGGGAATCTGCAGGTGAAGGCGAATTCAGCATAGCCGCTATTGAAAAAGATGCACGCGGTACAGAGATCATCCTACATTTGAAGGACGATGAAAAAGAGTTCTTGGATGATTGGAAGTTGCGCTCTGTTATCACTAAATACTCCGACCACATCAGTATCCCCGTTGAAATGTACAAAGAAGAAGTACCAGAAAACGATGGTCCAGACGGTGAAAAAATTCCAGGTACGCCGGCTGCTTGGGAAGCAATTAACAAAGCGACTGCATTGTGGACACGCGATAAGTCTGAGATTTCAGACGATGAGTACAAAGAGTTTTATAAGCACGTATCGCATGATTTTGCCGACCCCTTAACATGGTCACACAACAAAGTCGAAGGAAAAACCGAATACACAAGCTTGTTGTATTTGCCGAGCAAAGCGCCTTATGACTTATGGAACAGAGAGCAGCAAAACGGCCTCAAACTTTACGTACAACGCGTATTCATTATGGACGATGCAGAGCAGTTCTTACCCACTTATTTGCGTTTCGTGAAAGGCCTGCTCGATTCTAATGATTTACCCCTCAACGTATCCAGGGAAATACTTCAAGACAACAAGATATCTCAGGCAATTCGCCAAGGATGCACAAAGCGTATTTTGGGTATGCTAGAAAAAATGGCGAAAAATGACAGTGAACAATACGCTAAGTTCTATGCGGA
The DNA here is from genome assembly GCA_038744645.1 of Pseudomonadota bacterium. GTDB lineage: Bacteria > Pseudomonadota > Gammaproteobacteria > Enterobacterales > Alteromonadaceae > Glaciecola. The sequence goes on from JBCDMA010000012.1 coordinate 7,508, forward strand.
ATTTGGCAATGTACTGAAAGAGGGACCTGCAGAAGACTTTGCCAACAAAGACAAGATTGCAGGGCTGCTGCGTTTTGTATCTACCAACAACGATAACAATGATCCCGTTGTTTCGTTAGTTGAATATATTGAACGCATGCCGGAAGACCAAGAAAAGATTTACTACGTGACCGCTGATTCCTACCAAGCTGCGCGAACCAGTCCTCACCTTGAAATCTTCCGTAAGAAAGGCATCGAAGTACTTCTGTTGGGTGAGCGAATAGATGAATGGATGATGAATCATCTCACGGAGTTTAAAGAGAAGTCTTTCCAATCTGTAGCCAGCGCGGATGTCGACTTAAGCAGTTCTGATGACGAAGAAACAAAGCAAGCGAAAGAAGAGGCTGAAAAGCAAGTTGAAGGTGTGCTTGAACGTATTAAGGGTTCGTTAGGTGAAAAGGTCGAAGAAGTTAAGTTCACGCATAGACTGACGGATTCCCCTGCCGTCATTGTCGCCAGCGAAAACAGTATGACGACGCAAATGGCAAAGTTGCTTCAATCTGCTGGACAAGAAGTACCAGAGCCGAAATATCACTTTGAGCTCAATCCAGAACATCAACTGGTGAAGCTCATTGCTGACATTCAGGATGAAGACCAGTTTAATCAGTGGTCGAATCTTTTGTTTGATCAGGCCGCGTTGAGCGAACAAGGCAGCCTGAAAGATCCCGCCAGCTTTGTCTCCAATTTGAATAGCTTATTATCTAAGCTAGTCAAATAGAAAATAGCTCAATAAAAAGGGCCTCATGCGAGGCCTTTTTTGTGAGTGGTTACTCCTAAAGTCTGACCAATTTTAAGGAATTGTCCTTGTTATGCTTATAGTTAGGTTGTAGAGTTTTAAACAACATATTTACTTTTGGAGGACGCTTAATGCGTATCATTCTGTTAGGCGCACCGGGCGCCGGAAAAGGCACTCAAGCACAGTTTTTGATGAATAAATTTGGGATCCCTCAGATTTCAACGGGTGACATGCTGCGTGCTGCAATTAAAGCTGGCTCTGAACTAGGTCTCGCTGCAAAGAAAGTGATGGATGCAGGTGAGCTGGTTTCTGATGAAATCATTATAGGGTTGGTTAAAGAAAGGGTCGCTCAAGAAGATTGTGTGGGTGGCTTTTTGCTAGACGGATTTCCGCGCACTATCCCTCAAGCTGATGCGATGAAAGAAGCCGGCATCAACGTTGATTACTGTATTGAATTTGATGTGCCAGACGATGTTATCGTTGACAGAATGGGCGGAAGACGAGTCCACCCTGCGTCAGGTCGGGTTTATCATGTCGTCTACAATCCACCGAAAGTAGAAGGAAAGGATGATGAGACTGGCGAAGATTTGATCATTCGCGATGACGATCAAGAAGCGACAGTGAGAAGCCGGTTGGAGGTTTATCACACGCAAACTAAACCACTTGTTGATTACTACACTGCAGAAGCAAAGAGCGGTGCTTGTGAGTACTTAACACTCGATGGTACAAAAGCAGTTGAAGACGTTAGCAGTGAACTTGATAGCTTACTCACTGACAAGGCGTCTGTCTGATCTCTTTAGATGCTATAAATCATAGTACTAACTAAAAGCGGCAATCAGCCGCTTTTTTTATAATCGTCAATAATTAGGTCTGCACCTTTTTCAGCAATCATGACGGTTGGCGCATTGGTGTTACCACCAACAATAGTTGGCATAATAGACGCGTCTATTACACGTAACTGATACATACCTTTTACCTTTAATTGATTGTCCACAACAGCATAAGGATCGGAAATTGTTCCCATTTTGCAAGTACCCACAGGATGATAAAGGGTCTCAGCATTGTCACGAATGTAGTGTTCAATTTCTTGGTCGCTACTCATATTGATATCGGGTTTATTTTCCATAGCACCGTCGGACAATGGTCTCTGGCTTGCTATCTTTCTGGCCCATTTAAACGCATTGATGAGTGGCTGTAAGTCATCTTGATGGCTAAGATAATTGGCCTGGATTGCAGGCACGATGTCGGCGCCGTTTCGTTTCAACGCAATGCTTCCTCTGCTTTTGGGATAAAGATGACATAGGTGAATTGTGTATCCGTGTCCCCATAATTTTTTGCGACCGTGATCCGCCAGCAATGCCGGCAAAAAGTGCACTTGGATATCGGGTAGATCAAGCGCGTTCTTTGATTTTAAAAAAGCAGCACCTTCTGCAATATTCGATGTCAGCATCCCGTGTTTTTTAAAGTGGTATTGCCAGGGTGCAATACTGTCTTTTAATAATCGCCTGACGCTTAAGCCATAGGAGGTTGATTTCTTTTGTCTAAACAAGAGAGTTGTGTCTAGATGATCCTGAAGGTTTTCGCCGACACCTACAAGTTCATGTTTGCATGCAATTCCAACAGATGTAAGTTTATCTCGCGCTCCTATGCCTGATTGCAACAACAGTTGAGGTGAGCCAATGGCGCCTGCACACAACAGTACTTCTCGCTTTGCACGCAACGTGACTAGATCTTTTTCCCTTTCCGTTTTCTTTTTCTTCTCAAGCAATACACCGACGGCTCGATTGCCTTCAATGACAAGCTCTTTGGCAAAAGTGTTAGTTATAATATTAAGATCAGGGCGCGTTTTTACATCGTCGCTTAAATATCCATTGGCAGTACTGCACCGTTCGCCATATTTTTGTGTTACTTGGTAAAGCCCTATACCTTCCTGGCTTACACCATTAAAGTCGGGATTTTCAAACATACCTATGTGTTTACCCGCTTCGATAAAATCGAGTGTCAGTGGGTTGATATGTCTTAGTTCACTTACGGACAGTGGTCCCGACATTCCGTGGTATTTTGATTGTCCACGACAATTGTTCTCTGATTTAATGAAATAGGGAAAAACCGAAAACCAGTCCCAGCCTTTGCAACCTTGTTTAGCCCAATCATCGTAGTTTTTTGGATTTCCTCTGACATAACACATGGCATTGATTGAGGAGCTTCCTCCTAGTGTTTTTCCGCGCGGCCAGTACAAGCATCGGTTGTTTAGATGTGTCTCGGCGTAGGTTTCAAAATTCCAATTTATCGATTTGATATGGTTTAAAAAGGACAAGCCAAACGGAATGTGTATTAATGGATTGGTATCTGCGGGTCCCGACTCAATGATACACACTGAAACGTTGGAGATGCTTGAGAGACGATGAGCGAGAACGCAGCCAGCAGAGCCTGCACCAATAATGATATAATCGAATTCTGTCATTACGTTTACAGCGTGCGCTGGCGGTGGAAGGAGTACGGAAGAGAAACGATTTCACGTAGTGATATTTAAAGGACTACCTCCAATCAAGCTCTAACATTAGTTTATCATCGCTCGTGTCAGTGCCACACATTTCATCGTACGGTGTATTCTGTTTTAGGTACACTTTTTCGAAGTGCTGACCGGAAACTTGCTCTCTTATGTCAGTGATAGATTGAAAAACACTTGCATTCCGGTAATTATCGCGAAGAAAAGAGGTTGCTGATTCCTCTCCAGTGCCTGCAATATACATCCCGCCTTCTATTGACTCTATATAAAGATTCATGTGTTAACCTTACATATTGTTTAAAAAGTGTTCTAAATTGTATAACTAGATGCAATGCAATTGGATCATGCGGTCAGGACAATTAATTTTTCCACCATTTGTTTTTCAGCACCATAAACCCTGCGTTTTCAAGCATTGATGCTAACTTTTTTCTATCGTCTAGATTTAAAAATGTACCGATTTCAATTTCATGAAAGTCACTCTTCAGTGCAATACGAGGTAGTTCCCAATCCATCTCAGATTCACTGTACGCAACATGCAATCCCGCCTTATCAAATACTTGCCGCACCTGTTGTTTGGCGTGCCGATACTCTATTGTCACTTTAGCTTCATCGATAAATAGCACTTGTTTTGAGTACGTAAATTTAGAGACGCGATACATTAAGTAGGCAAATAAACCCACTTCTAATCCGGCAAAAGGCAACACTATCCACGCACCGACAAAGGACCAAGCAATAGCGATAATCATCACAAAAGCTATCATCAGTGCGATAATCCATTTTGTTTGCTGCCACGTTACCGAACGGTTCGGTGTCAATTCGATAATTAATCCATCTTCGTGAAGATTCTCTATTACCATATATTCAGCTATTGCATATTTTTTGTTAAAAGAGGCAACTAATTAACCTCATCTTCATCTCATTCGACTCTATTAAGAAGGCTTTTTTTGATTGTTTACTTTCACCTTAGATTTTATCAGTACGCATAAATTTAAGTTTTGTTTAGCTTGTATTTGGATTTTTGTTTTAACAGCGCAACCAGAACCTATTTTACTCTTGCGCGACTACATTGCGTTTACTTTTCTTGGCGTATTGGGGGCGGTCTTTGCTAATGCAACGGGTGCAGGCGGTGGCGTTGTCTTCGTGCCATTTTTTAACCAGCTTGCATTATCAAATACCACCATTGTCGCGACAAGTTTTGCAATTCAGTGTTGTGGAATGACAGCCGGTGCACTGACTTGGTGGAGACACTATAGAAAAATGCATACCCGCGACCTTGATTGGCAAGGTACAGGCATTGGCCTAGGGGTTGCAGTACCGCTCTCTATCATTGGGATCTTAACCGCGCAGTTTTTAATTTCAGATTACACAGACAATGCGCTTTCGTCTCTGCCCCTATATTTCGGCATTTTCTCAATTCTTTTGTCTCTGGCGATTTATGGCTCGATACCTTTAATGAAAAGAAACGTCTCCTTATCACATTTGACATCGGTGGATTTGCTACTACTTGCGGTTATCGCCTTTGCAGGGGGGATTGTAACAGCCTGGTTATCAGTAGGTGTTGGCGAGCTAGTTGCTGTCTATCTTATTTTGCGTGGTTTCAATACGACCTTTGCAATTGCTGTTGCCGTTATCCTGAGTGCTTTTACAGTATGGGGAGCGATCCCATATCATCTCTTTGTGTCAAATGCTGTATACTGGCAGATTGTCATATTTGCGGGCGCTGGCGCAATCATAGGCGGGATGATTGCTAAGTACGTTGTGTTGTATTTCTCGCCGGTTCGATTAAAGGTATTTTTTGCCACCTGGGTGCTGATCATGGGATTGACAGGACTACCGGTTTGGTCTTAATTCAGCGCTCATCTCGCAGTATTTTTCTTTGTTTCTTGCCTTATTAATCGCCTTATCCAGTCGATAAACCTTTAGTATGAATAGATCGAAGGATCTATTTGCCTGTGTACATCACTGAAAAACTAAATGCCGGTATATCCATGTCAATCATTTCAACGTTTAGAACTTGGCTTATCAACTTCCATGAAGATGAGTCATTAAAAAAGCAAATTATTTTAAAATTCTTAGCCGTTGGCTTTGTGCCACTCATTGTCATAAGCATCGTGGCGCTTTGGTTGCTATCAAACATGGCGAGTAATTTAGTTACCTCCAATCTAAACGTCCTTAAATCAAGCAAGGTAACGGCTATTGAGGAATATGCTGGCACCATCATCAATCAGGTGGTTACGGCGTCTGGTGACCCGAACACAGCAGATAATCTCATAGTGATATCAAGAGCGTTTAACAGTGTTTTTGATGAAGCATTCGAACAAAACGACACGGAAGAATATGACTATGATGAAGATATTTATTTAAACGCCATGAGGCAAGAGCTGATTCAATTTTATAGCAACGATTTCTTGCCTAAGTACCAATCGCTTAATGACAATCAAACCAAAAGTGTCGAGTCGCTCATTCAAGACCTGTCTCCAAGCGGTGTCATTTTGCAACATCAGTTTTTATATGCAAATCCAACACCGCTGGGTGATAAACACCAGTTGTTCAAGTCTACATTGGATTCAAATTATGATCTCAACCATCAACGGCTACACGGTACATTTAAACCCTTCCTAGAAAGTTTCGGTTACTATGATATTTTTCTTGTCGACAATCGTGGAAACATCGTTTATTCGGTATACAAGAAGATAGATTTTGGCACTAATTTAAAGACAGGCGCATTCAAAGACAGTGGGTTGGGAGAAGCATTTAAAGCCGCCGATCAAACACTAGGTGAAAATGAGTTTGCCATTATCGATTATGCGCAATACATGCCTTCTTATGAAGCACCAGCAAGTTTTATTTCATCACCCGTTTACAAATATGGTACACAAGTTGGTGTGTTAATTTTTCAAATGCCACTAGAGGCGATTAGCTCGGTCATGTCAGATCGAAAAGGGTTGGGTAAAACGGCAGAAGTTTATCTCGTTGGGCAAGACAATCTAATGCGTTCAGATTCATATAAATCAAGGGATTTATATAGTGTAGACAGCGTATTTCGCACGAACACTGTCGCCGAATCTGAACCTATCACGCGTGGCTTAAGTGGTGAAACAGGAATGGTAGAAGCACAAAACTACCTCGGACATGACGTCCTATCAGGATATACACCGGTAAAGTTTGGCAATTTGACTTGGGCAATGTTGGCCGAAATTGAAACCAGTGAGGCTTTTGCCCCGGTTACTCGACTTGTTTTGGTTATCTTGCTTGTTTGTGCGATTGCAATAGCGGGGATTGTATATTTTGCATTATATGTGGCGAACAAAATCATTTCACCGATCAAAGGTATGCAAAGTGCAATGGCTTCAATTGCCGAGAATACCGATTTTACAGCGCGCGTACCGGTTGATCGAAATGACGAAATTGGTGCTACAGTAGAGAGCTTGAATCAGCTACTCGAGGGACTGGAAACGTCGATCAAGGAAACCAATGCAGTCGTTGAAGCCATGTCAGAGGGTAATTTCAAGGCAAAAGTCACCTCCGATTTTAAAGGTGATCTTCTTACATTGAAACAAGGTGTAAATGACTCAGCGAAAGCGATGGGACAATCCATTTTTGCTGTGAATCACGTCGTCGATGCGCTTTCAAAAGGCGATTTTGATCAAAAGATTGATATCCCGCTCAAAGGAGAACTAAACACCCTTAAAACAAGCATCAATACGTCGATAGCGCGCACGCATGCTGCGATGGATGAAATTAATAGACTGGTTAAAGAAATGAGTCTTGGCAACTTTAAATATGTTGTTGATGCGAAGCTCGAAGGCGAGTTTGCTACAGTAGTGACGCAAGCAAATACTGCAATGACCGCTGTTAATGATGCGGTAAACAACATAGACATTGCAATGTCTAGTGTCGCAAATGGTGATCTCAATGCGCGTATTGATGCCGAGTTGCCTGGTCAACTTGAACAGATTAAAGAAAATATCAATGTCACTATCGCTGCGGTTGCTGATGTATTTAACAATACGACAGATTCATTGGGTGCGGTAGCAGAAGGCAAATTGCACGCGAAAATCAGAAAAGAGTTTCCTGGCCAATTCGGTACGTTAAAAGCCAGTACAAATGAAACATTGGAACGCCTAACTCAAGTGGTAGAACAAATTAAAGAAGCAGCCGTTAGTGTAAACTCGAACTCTGAAGAAATATTGAATGGAAACAATCAGTTGAGTTCTAGAACCTTGCAACAATCTGCCGACCTCGATAGTACGGCAGCGAGCATGGATGAAATAACAGCGACGGTTAGGCACACCGCTGAAAATGCCGCACATGCCAACGAACTGGCGAATAGTGCCAAAGAATCTGCCATAAACGGGGGGGAGGTCGTCAGACAAGCAGTTGCCGCAATGGGAGAGGTCAATGAAGCCAGTAGCAAAATTGCTGACATCATCGGCGTCATCGATTCTATTGCGTTTCAAACAAACTTGTTGGCGCTAAATGCCGCTGTTGAAGCGGCAAGAGCGGGCGAGCAAGGTCGCGGATTTGCAGTGGTAGCAGGTGAGGTAAGAAACCTCGCGGGCAGAAGCGCAAACGCAGCGCAAGAAATTAAAGTCCTCATCAACAATACTGTCAGTAAAGTCAATGCGGGTTCAGAGCTTGTTGTGCAATCGGGTGAAACACTCAATGAAATCATCCAGCAGGTTGAGAATGTTAATAATCTGGTGGCAGAAATTTCAAATGCTGCTGCAGAACAAAGTGACGGTATCCAGTCTGTGCATACCGCGGTTGAATCAATTAAAGATGTCACGCAACAAAACACCGCGATGGTAGAAGAGGGCACTGCCGCAAGCGAAAACTTGAAAAACAAGGCAGGTGATATGCGCAATTTAATGGAGTTCTTTGAGACCTAAACGGATCAATCCCAGTCGCACGTCGCCACACGTTGTATTTGATTACACTCAGGTTATCCAAGTCGATTTTGAATGGAGCGCTTAATCAACAAACCGTTTCCTATCATGCTAAAACAGACACGTTTTTTGGTAGGTTCTCACTCATCCCACATCGCCGGACTACGTTTACTATCGTCAGACGCCATTGGTTATTCTGAAGCGGAGAACAATGGGCACGATCCCTACGAGAAGACCAGAAAATACATAGTAGCATGTTCTCACGACTGGGCAGAAAGTGTCTCTTTAGAAACGCAATGTACTTCAAATAGAAACTTGCTGCATTTAGCTGAAGCTTTCGGCTAAGGTGCTCTAGTGCAGCATGATTCTATTTCGCAGAAGTGCGAATTAAATACTCAAGCTATGAATTAGAAACTGAATTTTTTATAGCGTTTGTTGAAATAAGCGAGATATTGACGTGAAGATAGATGCTAATGAGGAGTCGTACTGTCAACGTAACTAGCAATGCTTACCTGGGGCGACGATACCTCGTTACCCCAGGAAAACGAGACGGGTTGCTTTATTTAGTTAGGCCTTCATACATTTGAACGGCTGCGTTCATCTCTTTCAACAATGGTAGGTTGAGTGCAGCTATTGTATTTTTGTCATCTGTTGAAATAGCTTCAGTCTTTGCAGTAGCGGATACAAACGACGGTTTCGCTTTATCCCACAAGCTAGATACCTTATCTAGCTGGTTTAAGATTGCAGTATCTTTTGTTGGCGGAAGCCCCAACGTATCGTCACCCACTTTTAGACCTTGCAGCGTTCGTTCAAACAAAGTGAAGGTTTCCAACAAATTCAGCTTGTTTTCAGATTTTTCGTGATTATATGCAACCAATAAGAATTCTTTACTCATTTTTTGCGTGAGCATGCGCTGCTTCCCGGAGAGGTTAAGCGTCGTCGCAAGACCAGGTGCTGCACTTAACCCTGTTGCAGCTGCTTCTTTCTCGTACGCGCCTACGGCTTTATTCATTTGTTTAAGCAACTTGAGATTAGAACCAGCAATTGCTGAGACGTCATCTGCAGTAGCCGAACCAGTGTCGATGACGTTTTGTACGATAGGATAGAAGTCTGTCCACAGTTTCTCGACGCGATCGAGTTGGCGAATTATTTTAGGTGATGTTGTCGCCGGAAGCTTTAAATCCGCATCGCCATTGCGAAGCCCTTTCAATGTTTTATCAAATAAAGATGATGTTGCTTGAAGATTTTTAAGATTCTTCTCTTTGTCAATATCAAGTGCAACAAGCATAACTTCTTTACTCATTTTTTGCGTGAGCATGCGCTGCTTGCCAGACAAGTTAATAACCGTGCCAAATTCTTCAGCCGTTTGCGCATCTACGGCAGTTGTTTGCAATGCAAAGAACGATAAAGTAAGTATGAGTATCTTGAAAAGTTTCATGGTTCGTTTCCTCTGAGACGATTTTTTTCATAGCTAAAAAGGATTGTGACGTTAATTTTCCTGTCCAAATACATGGTGACAGGAACATGCTTTTTTTGTTGCCAAGTGAGTGCAAAATCAAGCATCCAATGGAAACAAACACCTATTTACAAAGAGTTGGGTAAAAAGCACTTTCACTACAATAATTTATCGGAATGCCATGTATTATCTTTAGGCGCCTATTTACTTAAATTTCGGTTTTATGCATTAAAGTTGTCGCAGATCCTCCTTTAGTCTTTGCAGCCTTGCGATTGATATTACATTCTTGTTATTGTCATTGATCAATAACGTTCTGATTGTAAAAACTCAAAGGTATGCAACCATGCTTGCTAACACAGATGGAAGTGAAGACAAAAAAGTGGAACAACACATAGCGCAAAACGTATCGCAGCAAAGTCCCTTTGATGTGACAGTAAAGTCCGGTGTGTCACTACCTAATGCCGTTGAGCAAGACTACTCTGACCACATAAAGGCGCGCATTCTTAACGCATTTGAAGAAACATTGACTGCTTCAAATATCAGTGCCGATCCGGCAAAAAACGCACACTACAGAAAAGGATGGCGATCAGGTGAGGGCGGCGCACTAGCAGTGTTGTTTCCTCAAACACTGCAAATGCTTTGGGACTGTTTAAAGATTGCAGTCGAAAACAATCTCATCATCATCATGCAAGCAGCCAACACTGGGTTGACGGAAGGTTCTACTCCTTCTGGAGATAATTATGACAGGCCCGTTGTCGTCATCAATACGCTGAGTCTAGATGATTTGGTATTGTTAAATGATGGTGAACAGGTACTATCGTTCCCTGGTACAACGCTTCACATGCTTGAGCAATCGCTGTCGGAAATTAATCGAGCACCGCATTCCGTTATTGGATCTAGCTGCTTAGGCGCATCTATCGTGGGCGGAATTGCCAATAATTCTGGCGGTGCATTAGTCAAACGCGGTCCAGCGTACACCGAATTATCCGTCTTTGCTCGCATCAATAAAGAAGGTGAACTCGAACTCGTAAATCACCTGGGCATCGATTTAGGCAAGGACGCGGATGAAATTATCTCGAATTTGCAAAATGGCGCATTTAACAAGACAGGCTTGTCACAAGGCGAAAGACTTGCCAGCGATAGGGCGTACGTTGAGCGCATCAAACAAGTGGATGCAGATACACCTAGTCGGTTTAATGCTGACCCAAGAAGACTCTATGAAGCGAGCGGATGTGCCGGCAAACTTGCCATATTCGCTGTTAGAGTGGACACGCATGCGCTTCCAACAAATGAAAGTACGTTTTACATCGGCACTAACGATCCTGATGATCTGTATACACTGAGACGACGGATGTTGACCGAATTGGATGATGTGCCCGAAGTCGGTGAGTATCTACATCGCGATATTTTCGATGTTTCAAAAAAGTATGGTAAGGATACATTTTTGAGCGTCCTGCATCTGGGTACGCAACGGTTGCCTAAGCTTTTTGCGCTAAAAGGACGCATCGATGCAACGCTAAATCGCATATCCTGGTTACCTAACTATCTAAGCGACAGATGTATGCAACTGGCCAGTGCGCTTTTTCCTCAGCATTTGCCAGAAAAAATATTAATGTATCGCAAGCAATATGAGCATCATCTGATCCTCAAGCTCAGTGATGACAGCATTGATACCGGACGCGACATACTCAAGAGCATATTCGATGGTGCTAAAAGTGGCAGTTTTTTTGAGTGTAATGAAGATGAAGCCAAACGTGCATATCTTCATCGGTTTGCTGCAGCTGGTGCGGCTTTGCGTTACCAGACAATGCATGACAAACGCGTTGGCGATATTCTAGCATTGGATATCGCACTTAAGCGCAATGAACAGAACTGGGTTGAACAACTCCCTGAGGAAATAACGCAGTACGTTGAAAAATCCCTCTATTATGGTCATTTCTTTTGTTATGTATTCCATCAAGATTACATACTGAAAAAAGGAAGCGATGCGGCAAAAGTGAAAAGTATGATGTTAAAGTTATTGGATTCGCGGGGTGCGAAGTATCCAGCGGAACACAACGTTGGTCACCTATATGAAGCTGAGACACCTTTAGTCAACTTCTATACGTCGCTCGATCCGCAAAACGTCTTTAATCCAGGAATTGGTAAACTCGATAAAACGCGTCGTAACTGCAGTTGCAGTCTGCATCCTTAGTCGTTGTTTATTCGGTGATTTATGAATTGTTATTTACTGGTTGATTAAACCGGTTTTTCGCGCATGTAGTACATGCATCCTTTGTCGAAACTGTTCCCTGGGTAAGGCTGCGGTGTTATTGAAAATCCGCAGGCGCGTATTAGCGAAAGTGAGCGCTGATTATCGGCTTTGACAATGGCATAGATTCTTGCGTAGTGAAGTTTATCGAACGCCTGGCTAATAAAAAAACGCACAGATTCCGCTGCAAATCCTGAACCTCGTGCATTGGGCAATAGCGCATAGCCTATGTCGATATCTGGCATATGGGCTCTTTGCAATAAACCACATAAGCCTATTGCGGCGCCGTTTGATTTTACTTCAATGACATACATGCCTAGACCTTCGTTGATGGCGGGATCAGGTAAATGTGCCGTTATAAATGCTTTGCTCTTTTCTATTGAATCAAGCTTTCTATCACCAATATATTTTAGCCAGTCAGGATCGTTCAATAGCGTTAATATAAAGGCGGCATCGCTTTCTTTTGCCTTTCGAAAAAACAGTCGTTCAGATTGCATAAAAAACCCCAGACGTTGCTGGGGTTATATCATATTGTTTTTGCTTGTTTCTATTGGTTTTCTATTAATCGGCTGCCAATTTCAATACGACGTGGCTTTTGCGATTCAGGTACTACGCGCTCAAGGTCAACATGTAGTAGTCCGTTTTCCAGATCGGCTGTTAACACTTTGACGTTGTCGCCCAACTGAAATTTGCGTTCGAAGCTGCGCTCTGATATGCCTTTATGTAAGAATTTGCGACTGGCGTCTTCTTTTTCAGCCTCGCGTTTTCCGCTGATGCTCAGTGTATTTTCCTGAACTTCGACATTGACGTGTTCTTTGCTGAAACCAGCAATAGCCATAGTAATTCGGTACTTATCCTCACCCAATAGCTCAATGTTGTATGGGGGATAACTTGTTTGCTTTTCTGCTCTAGATGCTGCATCAATCATCGATGCTAGGTGGTCTGAGCCAATGAAAGAACGATAAAGTGGAGATAGATCGATAGTACGCATAATATATATCCTCGTAATTAAGCGATATTTTAAAGATTTGCCCCGAACATTCGGCGGCGATTAAAGTGGACCCTTTCGGCGTCCTAAATCAATAATGGGGTTTCGATTAGCATTTTCAACCCTTGGATTCAATTTTGTTCGTGTCGCTGCTTTAATACGCTTATAGCGTCTTGCAATGACAGGTCACTGGCACTCAACAACACAATTAAGTGATAGATGAGGTCAGCGGATTCATTTTTCAACTCATCGATATCTTTCACCGTTGCAGCAAGCGCTGTTTCAACGCCTTCTTCACCCACTTTTTGTGCGATGCGTTTTATCCCTTTTTGATACAGTTTTGCCGTATAACTACTATCAGGGTCGGCGTGCTTTCTCTCTTGCAATACGTTTTCTAACGACGCAACGAAACCAAAACTCGTTTTATCTGAAGCAGCGAAACAGCTTTCAGTGCCCAGGTGGCACGTGGGTCCCTGTGGATCGGCCAAGACAAGCAGTGCGTCCTGGTCGCAGTCGGTACTGATATCGACTAGGTTTAACGTGTTGCCCGAGGTTTCCCCTTTTGTCCATAGGCGTTGCTTAGAGCGGCTGAAAAACGTGACAAGGCCAGTCTTAATTGTTTTTTCAGTGGCAGCGGCATCCATATATCCCAACATCAACACTTGGCCACTGCGCGCATCTTGCACAACAGCTGGGATACTATTGTCCATTTTTCCCCATGCAAGTTTGTCAATATTATCTAGTGTTATCTTCATCTTGTTACCCAGTTCAATGCATCAAATAACCGTGGTTAAGGCGTATTCAGTGATTTCAAAACGCATTGCGCGCATTAGTGCCGCATTGGTATTTGTTGTTCACGCAAATAGGTTTTTAATTCCTGAATATCAATAATGGATTTGTGAAAAACAGATGCAGCCAGCGCACCATCTACGTCCGCATCATTAAACACATCTTTAAAGTGTGTCATAGCACCTGCGCCACCTGATGCGATTAGGGGGACATGACAGGACTGCCTTACGGCTGAGAGTTGTTTAACATCGTATCCCTTTCTAACACCGTCCTGATTCATGCAGTTTAATACGATTTCTCCCGCGCCTCGTTGCTGCGCCTCATTGATCCAATCTATTGTTTGCCATTGTGTTTTTGTAGTGCGGCTTTCGTCACCTGTGAATTGATAGACTTCGTATCTGTCATTTTCCTCACTGTAAAAACTGTCGATGCCGACGACGACACATTGTTGACCAAAGGTATTGTACAAATCGGTGATTAGCGATGGATTTGAAAGTGCTGGACTATTTACCGATATTTTATCTGCACCCATTTCAAGAATGAGGCCTGCGTCTTCGACTGATTTGATGCCGCCCGCGACACAAAACGGAATATCGATCACCTCTGCTATTTTGCTAACCCAACTCTTGTCGACGACGCGTCTATCACTTGATGCAGTAATGTCATAAAAAACCAGCTCATCTGCACCCGCTTCAGCATAGCGCTTGGCCAGCGGTACGATATCGCCGATGATTTCGTGATTGCGAAATTTTACACCTTTTACTACGACGCCATCACGCACATCTAAACAGGGTATTAGTCGTCTTGCCAGCATTGGATCGCTTCCTCTAAGGTGAATATCCCTTCCAGCAGTGCTCTACCTAAAATGACGCTTTGCACCTTGGTTGGTTTCAAGTTTTCGATGTCCGCTAGCTGGCCAATACCGCCGGATGCCTGCCAGGTGATTTGAGGGTATTCTTCGACCAACTCACTGTATAGATTTTCATTGGAACCGGACAATGTGCCATCTTTGCTAATGTCGGTGCATAGCACATGTTTGAGGCCGAATTTACTGTAAAACTGAATCAACTCGTCGATGCTTACACCCGAATCATTTTGCCAGCCGTGTGTCGCAACAAACTTATTGCCGTTGGCATCGATGTTCACGTCCAATGCTAAAACAATGGCTTCGGGCCCGTATTCCTCAAACCAAGCAGCAACAGTTTCTTTGTCACTGACGGAAAGTGACCCAATAACCACGCGATTGATCCCAGCATTGATCAGATCTTCTACGTCTTTTTTTGTGCGGATCCCGCCACCACTTTGAAACTTCATTAAGCCGGTAGCAATCATCGACTTGATGAGAGGAATTTGCCTCTTAGACGTATCTTTGGCGCATGTTAAATCGACAATGTGCAGGTATTCGGCGCCTGCATCAGCATACTTCTTTACGACCTCGAGAGGGTCGTATTGATACTCAGTTGTTTGCTCATAATCGCCCTGATAAAGTCGGACAACTTTACCATCGATCAAATCTATCGCGGGGATGATCATTTACTTTCCTTTTGATCTATGTAGTTTGTGCTTTTGGACATCATAGGATTGCTCAGTTAAAGCGACATAAAATTGCGCAATACCTGCGCGCCAGCGTCACTGCTTCTTTCAGGATGGAATTGGACGCCGTAAAAATTATCGTGTTGTATTGCGGCAGAAAACACTGGGCCATAGTCACAGGTCGCAATGGTGTTGTCGTACTTCGGCACAGCAAAACTGTGCACAAAATAGAAATATGTACCATCGTCAAGACCATCAAAGAGCGGACTATTTGTTGATTTTGTCACCTGATTCCATCCCATGTGCGGAAGTCGAAGTGACCCAACTTTCATGCGATTGACCTGGCCCGACATAAGCTGTAAACAAGGCGTATTCTCTGTGTTGCCCAAGTCATTCTCTTCTGATGATTCCACCATTATTTGCATGCCCAAACAAACACCGAGCACCGGTTGCGTTAACTGTTGAATAACCTCTGTTAGATTTCTCTTAGCAATGCTCTGCATGGCAGCAGGTGCAGAACCGACTCCGGGCAAAACAAGTCGTGGCGCTTTTGTAATCTCTTTAGCATCACTACTGATCGTTACGTTTGCCCCCAGTCGTTGCAGGGCGAACTTGACAGATGAAATATTGGCACAACCGGTATTAATGATTGTGACATCCTTGTTAGCCATCAAAGCGCTCCTTTGGAACTTGGCAAGTCATCACCTTGTTTAGTGATTGCTTGACGCAATGCACGTCCAAATACTTTAAAAAGGCTTTCAACTTGATGGTGTGCATTGCCTTCGGTCGTACTCAGATGTAATGATAATCCCATTGCTTGAGATAATGAGTGGAAAAAATGCTCCACCATTTCAGTTGCCATTTCGCCAACACGCTCTCGCGTGAAGTTTGCATTAAATTGCAATACGGGACGATTCGATATGTCCATGATGCACTCAGCGCGACACTCATCCATTGGCAATACAAAACCGAATCGACCAATGCCTCGTTTGTCTCCAAGTGCTTTTTTTAGCGCCTCGCCAAATGCCAGCGCGGTATCTTCGACACTGTGATGATCATCAATATGTAAATCACCATTCACCTGCAAATTGAGATAAAAGCCACCGTGAGTAGCGATTTGATCAAGCATGTGATCAAAAAAACCTATGCCGGTTGATATATCTGACTTTGCTTGTTTATCTAAATTGACTTGAACCAAGATGTCGGTTTCACTGGTTTTTCGCGTGACTTCAGCGGTTCTGGCTGTTTTAGTAATGTTTTCGACGATATCTGTCCAGTTCATCGATGTGGGATGATACTGAATGCCGACAATGCCCATGTTTTTTGCAAGCTGAACGTCAGTGTCTCTATCACCGATGACATAGGAGCGGGTAAAGTCAATTCTACCCTGCTGAAGGTAGTCTTTTACCAACCCTAGTTTTGGTTTGCGGCAATCGCAGTCATCTTCTGGGAAGTGTGAGCAGATAAGCACGTCATCAAAGGTAATACCTTGGCTACTAAAGATATCCATCATTTTGTTGTGAGACGCCTCAAAGTCTTCTTGTGGGAAGCTTGGCGTGCCCAAGCCATCTTGATTAGACACCATGATCAATCTAAAACCAGCAGACTGCAAAGCTAATAGTGCAGGAATGACGTTTGGCTCTAGTTTCAGTTTTTCTAGGGAATCTAACTGTTTATCTACTGGTGGCTCTTCAACAAGTGTGCCGTCCCTATCGATAAACAAAATGGGTTGTTGACTCATAATTCTTTTCCTAAGTCACTGTTATTTAGATATCTATCCATTAACGCCATGAAATGTGCATTCTGGCTGGGAGAACCAATGGTTACTCGTAAACAATTTTCTAGATAAACTTGTTTGGATTGATCTCTGATGAATAAATTATTCTCAATAAGATACTTCATTATGTCTGCACTTTTTCTATGCTTAAACAAGACGAAATTTGCGAATGTGTCGCCAACAATGTTGATACCGTCAATCGCTGAAAGTGCGCCAGACAGTTGTTGTAGTTCTGACTTAAGCATCTCTGTGCGTTTGCGCATATTTTCTACGCCAGATGGTGATAGCGATTGTAACGCGACTTGTGCAACGGGTGCAGGCACAGGATAGGGTGCAATTACCTTGAGCAGGGTTTCAATGACGGCGTTATCCGCAATAGTAAATCCACAACGAATACCAGCAAGTGCAAATGCCTTTGATAAAGTACGCAAAATCACCAAATGGGGATTGTTAGCAAGTAACTTTGAAACGTTGTGCTCGGCACAGAATTCAATGTACGCCTCGTCCACCACTACAATGGCTTTATCTCTGCAAAGATCCAAGACATCGTTGATTTGCGATTGCGCTAGTAGCGTGCCTGTGGGATTATTCGGAGAACATAAAAACACAAGGTTTACGTCATTAACAACCTTTTCAATACCAGTGATATCGAGTGAAAAATCGTCATTCAACGGCACTTTTTTTACGCCAACAGCAAAGGTTTCAGCGCTAATACTGTACATGCCGTATGTCGGAGGGCAAATGAGAATATTGTCTTTGTTTGCCTGACAAAACGCTCTAATTAACAGCTCAATACCCTCATCAGCACCGCGCGTGGCAATGACTTGTTGTGGGTCTACACCAGCGTAGGTTGCATATGCCTGTATCAGGTCCTTGGGTTGACAGTCTGGATAGCGATTGAATACGTGATAGTCTATCGACGCGGGCGAAGCTTCTGGAGACTCATTGGCGTTTAACCACAGTTGTTGTTCGCCTTCGCTCGCTGAAAACAAACGTCTTGCAGATTGATAAGGTGACAGTGTGCGGATGTGTTCGCTGGTCAGCTTGTTTAACCAATCACTCATTTTGGTCACCATAACCAATTGCATCCAATCTGATTTTTACGGCATTTTTATGTGCATCTAGGCCCTCAGCATCTGCCAGGCGCATGATGGCGGGGCCGATAGTTTGGATCCCTTCGCGATCAAGTGTTTGCACTGTGTAACGTCGCATAAAATCAAGCAAACCAAGACTGGAGTAATTTCTTGCATAGCCATAGGTTGGCAGTACGTGATTCGTCCCGCTGGCGTAATCGCCTGCGGATTCAGGTGAATATGCACCAACAAAAATTGAACCAGCGTTTTCAAGTTTATCAAGCCATGCATCTACGTCTTCGATTTGTACAATTAAGTGTTCAGGTGCATAGGCATTGCTTACGTCAATACAAGACGTCATGTCCTGACAGAGTATGAATCGACTGTTATTGATGGCTTGCACAGCAATGTCTTTTCGCGACAGTCGATTAAGTTGTTCATCTACTTCTCTTTGAACAGCTTCAATTATGTGTAGGCTGTCACTTACCAGTATTGTTTGCGAATCAGTACCGTGCTCCGCTTGTGAGAGTAAGTCAGCAGCAACAAATGCAGGGTTCGCAGTTGCATCTGCAATAACAAGCACTTCTGAAGGCCCGGCAGGCATGTCAATGGCCGCACCGTTAACATCCTGGCTC
>JBCDMA010000013.1:0-25378 GCA_038744645.1 Pseudomonadota bacterium
AGCCACTACAAGACTGACTTCCCATGCAGCGAAGGGCGTTGTACCAAGGTGTTTAATTGGGATCCAGTTTTGGATTTCTGGTGAGCCGGCGGACGTCATGGTAAAGGTCACTGACCCAAACGCCAGCGTCGCAGGAATAAAGCGTCGAGGCAAATCTGCGTCTTTAAATAAACTCAACGCCATTGGATACACTGAAAACGCAACGATAAACACACTGACGCCACCATAGGTAAGAATTGCGCATGCTGCCACGACGGCAAACACGGCGTGTTTGAAGCCCAACTTTCCGATGATCCAGTGTGCCAAAGACTCTGCTGCGCCCGTATCTTCCATGAACTTCCCAAAAAGCGCTCCCAGCAGAAACATAAAAAACCAGGATGCAATAAAACCAGTAAATCCTGACATGTAAGTTGCAACAAAATAGGTGCTGTCGACTTCGTCTTTTCCGCCAAAGAATGGCATTCCATTTGTGATGCCGACGAGTGCGGCGCAGAGGGGCGCGGCGATAAAAAGATTCATTCCGCGTATTGTGAGGATGATGAGCAGTGCGAGTCCGCCAATCAACCCAATTAAACTAAGCATTTGTAATTATCCTGTGAACAAGACTTCAGTTCTTGCTTTTTTTTAGGTTTTTTTCTTAAAAAGTCTGTGACCGCAGACCGTCAGGATTACGCTAAGTCTATTAAATTAAAGGGTTTTTCCAATAGTACTATCGTACTAGTTATTTTTGTTTAATTTTAACTTAAATTTTACAACTGACCGCAGCCTGTCGCCGAAAATGTTTCGACAAATTATTTTAAACAGGGAATCACAGATGACAATAAAAAACACACAACGCATGTTAATGCCAACACTGTGCGCTATGGCCGTATCCGTAGGTTTAGGTTCGAGCTTCACTGCATTGGCACAAGACAACAGTGCAGATGAAGAAGCGCGTGGTGAGCTTGAAAGAATTGAAATTACCGCTCGTAAAACGGTTGAATCTTTGCAGGAAGTGCCCGTAGCAGTGACGTCAATAGGTGCGGCCGAACTGGATGCTCAGGGGATTTCCGTTTTAACAGAAATCCAACAGTTCTCACCAAATACAACGCTGCAAACCAGTCGTGGCACTAATTCAACATTGACTGCTTTTATTCGCGGCGTGGGGCAACAGGACCCGTTGTGGGGTTATGAGCCGGGTGTTGGTATTTATATTGACGATGTGTATGTCGCAAGACCACAAGGCGCTGTTTTGGATCTATTGAATGTTCAGCGAGTGGAGGTGTTGCGAGGGCCACAAGGCACGCTTTACGGTAAGAACACCATTGGTGGCGCGGTTAAATACGTAACAAAAGAAATGAGCGGCAGTACTGAGTTTGATGCGAGAGCAACCGTGGGTAACTTTTCTCAGCGAGATGTGATGATTACGGGTCAAATTCCAATCATTGAAGACAAACTCTTCATTGGCGGTGGTATTGCAGATTTAAACCGCGATGGGTTTGGTACCTATCTTGAGTCTGCATTACCCGATCAAGATCTTGAAAACTACAACAAAGATCTAACAGCTTATCGCGTTGCACTGGAATACCGTCCTACGGATAATCTGTTCTTCCGATTGGACTACGATAAAACCGAAGATGATTCGAATTCAAAGGGTGGATTTAGGTTATTACCGAGTATTTTAACCGAAGCACCCGTGCCCGGCAGCGTTTATGACTCATACACCAGCTTGCCGACAGAAAACCTCGTCGAATTAGAAGGGTTTAGTTTCCTTGCGCGTTGGGATGTGTCTGCCGCGTTGCAACTTAAATACATTGCGTCAAGCAGAGAAAGCTTCTCACCCACAAATATTGATTTCGACAACACTGCTGTCGATGTGTTTGATGTACCTGCGATTTATGATGATGAAAATACCACTCATGAACTGCAAGCGAACTACGCAGGTGAGAACTTTACCTTGATCAGCGGTTTGTATTATTACGATGGAGAGTCTTGTGGTTCGTTTGACGCTATCTTAGGTGTGTTGGGTAGAGTGGCGTTTAGTACGCCTGGCCTCACGCGAGAAGTCGTAGGCTGTAATGACAGCGAGAGCTATGCAGCTTACGCACAAGCGGGCATTGATATCAGCGATCAATTCTCAGTTACAATAGGTGCTAGATATACGGATGAAACCCGCGAAGCCTTTGTTAATAATGGACTTATCTTTGATAACGTATATCCAGAGACTGGCTGGATCCCAGGTTATGTTAGACCAGAAGGTACCTTCTTAGGAGGCAACATCGTTCCTCAAGTTCTGGGTGTGGATACCGACGGTGACGGTATATTGGATGCGCCGTCTGAAGCAAGCTTCTCTCGTTTCACGCCGCGCGTGGGTGTTGAATACCAGATGAATGATGACACCTTGATTTTTGCCAGCTATGCACAGGGCTTCAAATCCGGGACGTTTAATCCGAGAGCAACAATTAATGAGCCGCCAGCAGAGCCAGAAGTGGTCGACTCATTCGAAATTGGTATTAAGTCAGACGTCACCGATACACTTCGAACTAACGTGACACTGTTTGCACTCGATCACAAGGACCGGCAGTATATATCCGTTCTGCCAGTGTCGTCACCTGAAGACTTGAACCAAATACTTGGCAATATTGGTGAATCTTCTGCAACGGGTTTAGAAGCTGAAATTACGTGGATTGCATCGGACGCATTGAAATTTGACATCGCGCTTGGTTACATCGACGCAGAATTTGATGAAGTTATTTCCATTGATCCTGCGACCGGAAACGAAATAGATATTTCCGACCAGTTCGCAATCTCTAATACACCGGAATATACGCTTAACTTCAATGCAAATTATACGTTCGATACCGACTTTGGCTTTTTCATGCTAAATGCAAACTACTACTATAGGGACGATTATCAAATCGATGAATCCGCTGGAAGCCTATTGCAACAGGACGGTTATGGACTGCTGAATGCAAGCATTACGTGGGAAAGCAATGAAGGAAATTGGTATGCCGGCTTACATGCTAAGAACCTGACGGATGAGGAATACTTAGTCGGTGGCTATCAATTCGTTACTCGAAACGATGACGGTACTTTTACACCGGGTACGGGCGGTGATAATACATTGATTGGTTACTACGGCGACCCAAGAACTGTGCATTTAACGGTTGGTTATCGCTTCTAAGCTGAACATTATCTCGCCTGAAAAGCGTGTGACGTAATTCGAGTAAAAAGGCGGCCACGGTCGCCTTTTGTATTCTTACCATTTATACTCACATATAAGGTTCTTAAATGAGTTATCTGGACGTGACAGCCTCGCGAGCGTTAATCGCTGACGACCACCCATTGTTTCGCAATGCCTTGGTACAAATGCTCAAAGAGCAGATGAGTATGCAAGTCGATGAGTCTTTCAATTATGCATCTACCATCAATAAAATGCATGATTGCAGTGACTATGACATCATTTTTCTGGACTTAAACATGCCAGATGCTGAAGGGCTTGCTGGCCTAATGCAGCTAAAGTCGTTGTTCCCCAATACGCTGATTGTGCTTGTCTCTGCTGAGCAGAACGCCGTAACTATTCGCAAGGCAATGCAATTAGGCGTTAGTGGTTTTATCCCAAAATCTATCAGCCTTGATTTGATGAAAGAAGCGGTCAATAAGGTATTGGAAGGGGATAATTGGTTACCTGAGGATCTTGAACTGCAGGAAGAAGACAATGAGCATGTTGACTATATTCATCGTATGGAGCAGTTGACACCCAATCAACTTAAAGTGCTGCATATGATGGCCAATGGTTTGTTAAACAAACAAATCGCGTATGAATTGCATATCTCTGAGTCAACAGTAAAACAGCATGCATCTGCCGTATTAAAGAAACTGGGCCTCATCAATCGTACCCAGGCTGGTGTTATCTACAAACAAATCATGCAAACGGGTTCTACTGAATCTTGATACCGCCGCTTTGCTATCCTGACGATTGACGCGTTGCAATTCACGCTATTGCCTAATTTCTCGGCACCTTGTAACCAAAAAAGCCGTTTTCAATAATTTCGTCCGCAACGATGCGCGGTAGATGACTTTCCCAGTCGCCGCGGCCAACTTTCAATTGTTTTAATATCTCTCGCGAGTAAATGTTAAACAACTCACTGTCACTGCTATCAATGCCATGCAAATAACCATTCTCAAGTAGATGACGGTAGAGGAATCGCAGGTTTTCCGGCACTTTTACGTCGGTGAACTGTTTTAACTCGCCTTCAGCATTTAGCTCTGGGTAAATATACATTCGCGTGTTATCAGGAAAGAGTTTGCCAAATCCTTCTAAAATGCCGCCTTCAACACCCACGTATGAGTCTTCGTCAAAGATCTGTTTGATGTTGATCATGCCAAGCACGATGCCAATTTGTCGTTGTGTGTACTGTCGAAAGTAAGCGCGAAGTGAAAAGTAACGCGTATAGTCAGATATCATGACGTTGTAGCCCAGCAAGTTGAGGCACTGGACGCGCTGCACTAAATCCACTTCTGGCACCTGATTGTCATGACCTCTTGAATCGTTCAATGTGATTTCAGCAATGGTCAGGGTGTTGTCTTCATCTACGCCTTCTCGTTCAAAAAACGCGCGTTTACCTTGTTCAATCATATCAACATTCAGGTTGGTCACTGGACGAAACGAGCCGCGTATTGTAAGCAAGTTCTTTTTGTACATCATTTCAGCCGGCACGCCGACACTTCCGTCTGCGTTAAACATTATTGCGCGCGTTTTCCAGGCTCTAATGAGATGCAGATTAATGGCCCTATTATCGATGTCTTCAAAATAGGGGCCTTCAAATTCCACCGAATCGATTTCAATGCGCCCCGGCTTTATGCTGTCCGACAATGAAGCAATCATCATCTTAGGGTCTTCAAAATAGTAATAGGCGGCATAAATTAAGTTAACGCCCAACACACCAAGCCCTTGTTGCTGCGCTTCGGCGTTATCGTCTCGCATGCGCACGTGCACTTTGATGTTTGAAGGCTCAGCGCCGGGATAGAGCTGCACGCGCACGCCACACCATGCATGACATTCATTGTCGCGATTGAAACTCTTCGCCGCCACTGTTGCTGCGTATGAAAAGTACCGCGACGTTCTTGAGCGTGTATCTTGCACCCGCTCTAGCACCAGATCGAACTCTTGATGCATCATTGCAGTGAGACGCGCTTTGCTGACATAACGCCCATCGTTTTGCACGCCGTAAATCGCGTCTGAGAATTTCATGTCATACGCTGACATAGTCTTGGCAATGGTGCCTGCAGCCGCACCAGCTAGAAAGAAGTTTCTAGCAACCTCTTGTCCAGCACCTATCTCGACAATGGTGCCGTATTTTTTGTCATCGAGATTGAGTCTCAATGCTTTTTCCATGGTAGAGCGTGAACTGACGTTTTTGTGTTCCATGTTTGAAGCCTCGGCAGCGAATAATGATAGAAAATAGAGAAGCAGTCGCAGTGTATGCATATGTCTAATGTTTCGCAAGACACCAGATTGTATTGTTTATTCGTTCATCGACTATTGTCTTTCATGAATAAAGCGTCGTTGTCTGAGAAAGCGCAATACGCTGATAACCGCTCTTTTCATTTTATCGGCAAGGGTGGGTTTTCTTTAGAATTGTTGTTTAATCAATTGGTTACGCTGTCGCTGTCTCAAGCTGACGATGAGTCGTTTGAGTGCTGCGCTCTTTAGTGGTTTCGGTAAGTACCCCATGCCAGCATCTGCTGCTTTTGAACGAATGTCGTCATTTCTATCTGCGCTGGAAAGTATGCTTATGGGTGGATGTGTTTGGCGTTCTGCGACAATCTGAGTGACGTCAACGCCATTTTCATCATTGTCCAAATGAAAGTCCGCCAGCACCAAATCAAACGTCATATCACTTGGAATATCAGCAAGTTGCGCCGCTAGTGTGACGTTTGAGCGCCAGAGTTCAAATTGATTTTTTAACGCAGTCGCAACGCCAGTATCGTTTTCAAGTACCAAAACGATCATATCTGTCAATGCAGTCTGCTGGTCATTGGATTTGATTTCTTTACTGCTTGTTACTTGTTGGGTAACGCCTCTGTGAGCAAGTACCAGTGAAAAAGCACTGCCTTTATTCAGTTCACTATTGAGGCGAATGTCAATCGATAAGAGCCGACACATTCTATCAACGATGGTCAAGCCCAGACCCAATCCTTGATCGTCCTTATCTCGATTCAAGCGTGCAAACTCATCGAAAACCCGTTTTTGATGCTTCTTCTCTATTCCAGAACCGGTATCGACGACAAACACTTCGCACTGATTATCAGACCGTCTGCGTACACCTAAAAGCACCTTACCTTCTGCGGTGTAGCGAACGGCGTTAGACAGCAGGTTTTGCACAATCCGCATGAACAACGCTTTATCGGTATAGAGTCTGAGACTGCTTTTGACGATGCTCAATTTTATGTTCTTTGCTTTGGCTTGAAGCGCGTAGTCATTCCGCAGGCTTTCGAAAATATCGTTAATGGCAAATGTGGAAAATGAAGGCGTGATCCTGCCTGACTCCAACTTGCTGATATCAAGCAACATTCCGAGCTGTTGATCTGCGTTTTCCAGCGAGCTCAACAAGTGATTGCAGGTGGATATTGATTCTGTATCGGCGAGTTTGTCTTTGAGCATTGAAGCAAATAAGGTGGCAGCGTTCAACGGTTGCATGAGGTCGTGTCCCGCAGCGGCCAAAAACTTCGTCTTACTTCTATTGGCTTGTTCCGCTTCGGTTTTTGCTTTAGCCAGTTCTTGCGTACGTCTTTCTACGCGCTTTTCGAGTTGATTCTTGCTGTCTTCCAGTTGTTGTTGAATGCGAATGTAATCCGAGACGTCTGTATATGTTGTGATGTAGCCGCCACCTGGTAGTGGCGAACCCGTGATCTCAATGACCTTATCATCTTTGAAACGGCGCATGGTTTTATAGTCTTCACCGCGCTTCATCTGCGTTATTCGCTCATTGATGACCGATGTATAGTTGTTCGGTGTCTCGTCTCGGTTGATGTTCGAAGCAGAACCAACGGGCATTAGCAATTCGCGTTTAGCGTTGTAAGAGAACAACTCAGCAACGCTTTTTCCCGTGCTAAGTATGCCCTTTGGATACTTCATCAGCGTTTCATACGCCTGATTCCAAGCGACTAACTTAAGATCGGAATCTACAACACTGATCCCTTGAGGCAGGTGTGAAATCGAAGATTGTAGTATTTCATGTCTGAACTGAAAGGTCTGACTAGCTTGTTCCACCAGTTCGCTCATCTCCTGCTTATCTTCAAATTGGTTTTCTGAGATGGCGTTGAGCAGAATGCGCGCACTTGCCAATCCAAGGTGCGAGGCAAGAAATCGCTGCGCATCTAAAATGGTTAAGGGTCCAACAAACTGGCGTCCGTCGGAAGACGTTAACCGATCGTCAAATGCCTTCATGCTCTTTTCGTCCAGCACGGGTAATAATAGCTTACGCAAATCTTCCGGCTTAATTGATAGGTGGCTTTTAGCCGTGCCGTGAACGTTGAAGGGGTTTGCTTCAACGGGCAAAACACGTGAAACAGAGATGGCTAGCGTAAAGTTCACCCCTAAAGATAGGAAAATTGCAGTGGCGTGCGCATAGTCAGTGGGTAACGGAGCAAAATAGTAACTTGCAATGACGGCTGGATACAGCATTTCAATGGCTATCACGGAAAGCCCTGCAATCAATCCGGCAAAAATGCCATATTGGTGGATTCTATTCCAATAGACGCCGAGAACAATCGCCGGAAACAACTGTGCAAGTAATGCAATTGCGA
Organism: Pseudomonadota bacterium; assembly: GCA_038744645.1. Taxonomy (GTDB): domain Bacteria; phylum Pseudomonadota; class Gammaproteobacteria; order Enterobacterales; family Alteromonadaceae; genus Glaciecola. The sequence continues at coordinate 7,792 of JBCDMA010000013.1, forward strand.
TAGTGCCCGAATCAACCAGCGGCGCCGTTTGACTGATTTTGACATGATATATGTACGCAATCATCACGAGTGTCGCGATAGCGATTTGGCGCGTCCTCAGCAGTGATTGCGGACCGATGTTAGGCGTCTCGTCAAGATTGTTTAAAATCTTTAGTCTGTTCTTTCTTAGCCACAACGGCATGATGAGACTGGTATTCACCATATTGCCCAGTGCAAGCGTCGCGACTATTACCATACTCGTTGATGCAGCAAGCCCACCGATATAGGCAATAATGCTAATTACCTCATTGCCATAATACACCGGTAGCATAAGAACATAGTGATCTGAATTGTGGCCTGAATTAGGGCCAGAGTCGGAGCCTGAACTCGTTTGACCCGAGACAAGACTGGACTCTTCAAGAATGAGATCGCCTGCTAAAGCGATAGGCAGTACAAAGAGGCTCATTGCAACGAGATATGAGGGAAACAACCATCTCGCTCTGTCGATTTCTTCTGTGTTTTGGTTCTCGACAAAATTGACATGGAATTGGCGCGGCAAACAAAACATGGCACAAATACCCAAGAGCACGTGACTCGCATAGATCCAATATGCAAAGGGTTGATGTAACGTAGCACGCGTTTCGTCTTTAGCGAAAGCCTGCTCAAGCAAGTCAAACCCACCATCAAACACAACATATAGCGTGAAAAGGCCAACGCACAATAACCCCATTAATTTGACTACGCTTTCAACCGCCAATGTCAACATTAGGCCTTTGTGTTTTTGGGTCAAATCCAGTGTGCGGTTGCCGTACCAAATGGCAAATCCAGCCATCATTACAGTGATATAAAAGCTAATGGATATATCTTGATCGGTGTCCTTTTCAGTGATTAATCCAACTGCAGTAGAGATTGCATCTAGCTGCAATGCGATATAGGGAATAACGCCAATAAAACAGATAACCACAATTAAGCCGGCGATACTGTTGCTGTGATTGAAGCGTAAACCAACAAATTCAGACAAAGAAGAGACATTGTTCTGATAACACAGAGTTGCTATCTTTTTGTAAAGACCCATGCCAAATAACATGACAAGTATGCAACCGAGATAAGTAGGAACGAGTGGCCAACCAAAATTACTGGCCTGTGTACTAGTGCCAAAATAAGCCCATGAAGTGCAGTGGACACCCAGCGCAAGCCCATAAACATTCTTAGATAGGTGCTTTTGCCGATTTCCCCAGTTGGCAATCGCAAACAAAAGTAAAAGGTAAATCAGCGTAATTGCGCTGACGGTCCAGATTGAAAACACTCAAATGTCCGAAAATATAGAAGTAAGCATTCAGTTTGAATTTAACCCTGTGACAAGTATAGCCGCTATTAACGAGGAGACCTTTACACGATAGAAAACAATACCTTGTGATCGCGTGTTAGATGATAAACAAAATTCACTTTGATGGTGTTGGATGAAGTCTGAAAAGATTAGATTTGTCCACTTCATACGCCGCACCAAAGCCAACAACGAAACGACCCGATGTTGGGCGCAGTTTAATCAGTTCAAAATCGGGTAGTTCACGTAACATTGATATGAGGTTCCCAAAACGATCTGCAAATAGCGCAATGACGCTTTTCCAGTGTTCACAGTTACGCTCAATGTGCTCAATGTCACAGTCATACATCAATCGCCGCCGAGCATAAATGTTCTTAGTCTTGGATTCATCATCAATGAGCATTATGGCCGCTGAGGAGCCGTTGAGTAGATTGTTTGTATGTTCCGAGAGGCGACTGACGTACACATAAAAGCAGCGTTCGCCATTGATAATGAAAGGGGCATAACTTGCGTGTGGCAACCCCTTTTTATTGATAGTGCTAAGCATTAGGCTTTCGAACAAACACGGAAAATCCACGTAGTCTTGTTCAAGCTTTTCAAAATCCACAGTGCTATGTTGCGATAGGGGGTTTTTAATCAGACGTAATGTAAACCAATCAATTACGCATAGATTGACTCTTTGCTTGCATCGTCGTTAAGGCGCTTATCTAAATCCATAATTTTCTGCTCTTCTTGTATCAGCTTTTTTTGCTGTTTTTCGATAGAGCGGCCGAGATAAAGCAAGTAGTACGAGTATGCGGCAAGACCGAGCGCACCTATTGCGCCTGCGTAAATATGGATGAAAGGTCCACCTATAAAGGTAATCACCGTTAAAGCTACAAGCATCACAGTGTGATGTGAACCTTGATGATCTCTATAGGCCATGTTGATACTCTGTTCTAGATCTTCAACAATTTTTCGTTGTTTCTTGCGTTCTGCAATAAGTTCTTGCGTTGACATGAGGTTTTCCCCCTTAATTGAACTGACATGGCTTTGTTTGATAATCGAGTCTGTGGACATCGATAAAAGCGGTGCGATATTGAAGACAAGTTATCAATCAGTTGGTTCATTGTAAATAAGGTATAACACTTGTGTAAACAAAATTTGATCGCAACAGACAAATTGTGGGTCCCAGCGGATTTTTTAGCCCAGTAACGTATGGGATGGATTGTCTCATATATGCCGTTGAATCCATTAGACATGCGTAAAAAACGCTTTGCATCGTTGCATTATTCTTGCGATTTGCGTCGTGTAATCTACCTTCTCTCACCTAGGTTATTGTGCTATAACATTAGTAAATGAGAATGATGTGCATTTACTTGGATTAAAGTGTGGCGTACTCCTTTTATGTCCGGCTGCGGTATTAAAAAGTAGATATTTAAGAAAGTAAATTTGCAAAAAATGAAGGATTATCGCTATGAAGCGCACTAAAAAGGATGCAGCAGCACGATTGCTCATATCACTAGTGCCTGCGTTCATCTTCACTAATACATTGGGCGTTCTTCTAACACTTTCATTACCGGGGTCAAAGCTGACGAACTTGAGTTACGTTATTACCTTTGCCTTTTTGTTTTATAGCGTTTTAGTCATGTGGGTTTTTCACACTACACATTTAAAAGCGGCGCTTAGTGGTATTTGTATTGGAATACTGCTCTGCTCAGGTGCAAGCTACTTACTCTACTAGGGCATTGATATGAAATCAGGTATTCGCGATACGATGACATGGTTCCACACATGGATTGGGCTCGTGCTGTGTTGGGTGATGTATTTCATGTTTGTTACGGGAACAACGGGCTATTTTGACGAAGAAATTGATCAATATATGATGCCGGAAATAGCACATCATGAACAGGTTTCGTTGGAATCGAGATTTGAGACATTGATGAACTACGGCAATCAAAATGCACTGGGTGCAGAACAATGGTTCTTAACACCAGAAGCGTTTCGCGGTGGTATGCTATCACGGATTTTTTATCGCTTACCTCAAGAAGAGGATCCAGAGTCACTGCAAAACTTTAATATTACGATGAACCCCAAAACGGGTGAGTCAATCGAAGGTACAGCACGCGAAACCGCTGGTGGCCAGACACTTTATCGTATGCATTGGCGACTCCACTATATCAATCCTGATCTAGCCTATTATCTGATCGGTGTCGTGACCCTGTTTATGTTTATCGGTGTCGTGAGTGGCATTGTCATTCACAGAAAAATTTTCACTGACTTTTTTACGTTTCGCAATAAATCAAATGGAAAGGGCTGGTTAGATGCCCACAACTTGATGAGCGTAAGTAGTCTGCCTTTTCAGTTGATGATTGCTTATTCTGGATTGCTTTTCATGGTAACCACGTTTTTGCCTGTCATTGGGTACGCTAGTTATGGATTTGATGTTGGAAAAACTATTGATGCAGCGCAGTCATTGAGAATAAGTTATAAAGTCGAAGCTTCTGGACGTGCGGCGGATATGCTTGCGCCGAATGACTTAATGACATCGATTTTAGAGAAAGTTGATAGAGATGATATAAAGCGAATAAATGTTAAACATCCCGGCGACGAAAACGCGGTCATTATTGTAAGGCCAATGGAAAGTATCTACGGCGCACGTTCGGCTGAAGGTTACGTATTCAGTGCAGTAACTGGAGAATACATTGAAACCTTACCACATGCGCTGAATGCTGCCATGCAGATTAATACGGTAATGCTTGACTTACACGAAGGATTGTTTGCAAAAACCGATTTGCGATGGCTGTATTTTGTGGCTGGTATCCTTGGTTCTGGAATGATTGCGTCTGGCTCCATTTATTACGTGAGAAAAAGGCGCGTCAAGCTAGGACCTAATGCGGAGATGCCGCGAAATCTGAGAAACATAGAATCAGGGAACATTGCCGTCACGGTAGGCTTAATGGCCGGTATCGCCGCATTTTTCATCGCTAATCGGTTACTACCGGTAGAAATGGATAATCGCGCTGATTGGGAAGTGCATTGTATGTTTATTGTTTGGGGTTTATGTTTTGTTCACGCCTTTATTCGAACCAATAGTCAAGCATGGAAAGAGCAGTGCTATTTCACGTCGTTACTGTATCTCGCGTTGCCTTTCATAAATGGGATGACCATCGACCAGCACTTATTCAACGCAATAAACGAAGGTAATTGGATCTTCGCAAGTACAGACCTTTTGAGCATTTTATTTTCATTGATCTTTGGTGCCATCGCCTTTCAGATGGGGAAAAAAGTGACGCTGAGCAGGCCAAAAATGCGCACTGCACCAACGCGGTCAGCTATGGTGCGGGATCATTGATGGCATTTGTGGCGGTTTTTTTGCTCTTATTCATAGCTTGCTTCTTTCTCGCATGGTCAATGCCGAAGCATCATCGACAATGGTTTAAGTCTTCAATTACACCTTCAAGGAAGGTTGGATTTACCATCATTGGTTGGTTGTGCTTACTAGTATCATTAATCGTTTCCCTTTATTTCATGTCGCTCGGTTTGGCCGTTACGTATCTTTTTGCTGTTATCTCGTTATCGATACTATTGGTTGCCTTTTTGTCAACTTATGCGGAAAAACGCCGCTAATGAGCATGTTGCTAGTGTCATACCACAAGATCAACGCATCGAGTGGCGATGTTAGATGTTAATGACTATCATTACTATTAAAGCAAAATAATCTCTTCACAGGATCTACGTTGGATCAGGACGGCAACTCTGCGCATTCAGGGCTATATGATGTTGATTTAAATCCGGAGCAGGATGCAGGTAAGAGCATGGCAGCCTTTTCGACAAATCAAGTGGAAAAGGAGGGTACGCCTGATACTGATTTCCCTGACACCGATTTTAATATGCAATCGCTTTATCGAAATCATTACAATGATTTGGTGGTAAGTCTAAGGAGAATTTACGGCAGCGGCCCACCAGAACCTGAAGATATCGCTCAACAGGCATTTTACAATGTCATCAAAACACGTTCTTTAGATAAAATTACCAACTTCAAGGCATATTTATGGCGAACTGCCAGAAATTTAGTTTTTAGGACTCATCGACAAAAGAGAGAATTCAATTTAGAAGAGTTTGAAAACTATGGTTTTTTCTTTGCTACGTCTATTGATGAAATCAATCCAGAAAGAGTCTCTGTCGCAAAGGAGCAACTTATGATCGTTAATCGAGTTTTAAAAAATATGCCTGAAAAGAGGAGACGCGCCATCGTACTTCATCGATTCGAGCATTTGACAGTATCAGAGGTTGCTAGAATACTTAGCATCAGTCGCTCCACGGCTAATGGACATATATTGCGTGGTACTATAGAAATACACAAAGCATTGAAGCGGAATGGAATAACGAACCGTGAATAATTGCGAACACGAAAATGATGTACTGGTAGAAGCTCATGAATGGCGCCATAAGTTTCTAACTCAAGATATTTCTGACGATGAGCAACGCAATTTCGATGAATGGTATGAAAGTAGCGATGCAAATAAAGACGCATATAGTGAGGCGATGGTCTTCTGGGATGCATTAGGCCATTCAAAGAACAAACTAGATCCTGCGCTGCTAAGACCTTCAAAGCGTGAGCGGCTAATCGATTTACTGATGTCCATTAGACCAACTACTGCTAGGAGGAACATTGCGATAACGTCGATGTGTATGTTAGCAGTGTTCACACTCACACTATTTACACTTATTTATACAGATAAACAAAAGTTAACACCATATCCAACTACTGTGCAGTCGTTTGAGAGTGACATCGGAAAACTTCATGTGATAACGCTTGATGATGGAACTATTGTCACGCTTGGTCCCGATTCTGCTATTTCTGTTGACTACAATCAGGATAGCCGCTTGCTTGAACTCACCAAAGGCGTGGCTTTTTTCGAAATACATCCAGATCCCGAAAGGCCATTCTCAGTAAAAGTGAATCGCTTTAATGTTGAGGCAATTGGCACATCATTTGAGGTGAAACGCAACAACGGGGTCTATCGTACTAGCGTTGCAACAGGTAATGTTAAAGTCAGCTACCCAATTTTTCTCGGAAACAGTCCGAGCAATCACTTAATTACTGAACACCTAGCTGCAGGCCAAGGAGCAAAGGTATCCAATCAAAACAAGTTGATAATTTTGGATTCGGTGGATAAAGAAAGCATTGCTTCTTGGCGCGATAACCGACTGATATACAACGGCGATACTTTAAAAGAAATCGTATCGGAGCTGAATCGGTATTCAAGTACTCCAATTATAGTTTCAAACAGTGTTAACAGCGAAGCGTTAAAGGTACGCGGCGGTTTCAATGCCAGTAACATTCGAAAAGTCCTTGATACCATCGCTTATGTACATAATCTAGAAATTGACGACAGCGCTAAAGACAAAATTGTCGTGCGCAAAAAATCCTAAAAAAAAACCGCTAAATATCAATTGAGATGACTCCTTATTAGTACAAGGGCATTTTTCTTTGCCTACATCATAAAAATCTGGAAATAAAAAAACACATAGGAATCATTCATGCGCTTGAAATTTAACGCTTTGTGCACCGTCAATGCCATCAAGATTTGTACTTTGTCCGCTACACTATTAACACTCGAAGCGATTGCACAACTACCCACTATTCCATCACAAGAGTTGGGAAAAACACTGAATCAAATAGCGGAAGAATTCAGCATCGATTTGGCTATTTCCGAATCGTTAGTTGCAGGGAAAACTGCGCCCGTCGTGGAGGGTGCCGACACGGCAATTGAGGCGCTCAGATCGGCGCTGAGAAATACTGACCTTATCATTGAGCAACTTTCTTCAGGGGCATTTGTAGTAAGAGAATCTGCCACAGTAGTTTCCCCTTCAGGTGAAGAAAATGCGCGCAATTCAGACGTAAAAGATGTAGAAGTAATAGTCGTTACTGCTGGACGATACGAGCAGAGCATAAACACTATTGCAAGAAGTTCTATCGTAATTGCCCCGCAGACATTACAAAAAGACTTGACCCGAACATCAAATATCGGAGATTTATTAGGCACAAGGGTTCCTGGATTCGGTGCACCGTCTGCCACAGATATATCCCGCTCGAATCAACTGCGCGGCCGTGATCCGCAGTATCTATTGGATGGTGTACCTCTTAGTTTTAATGGTGGAGCGGGTATAGGCGGATTTGCACTGACAAAATTTGACCCGGAAATCATCGAAAGAGTTGAAGTAATTTATGGACCCAATTCGGTGTATGGCGCAGGCGCCACAGGTGGTGTTATTCAGTTTTTCACTAAACAAGCAGCTGATGAAGATCCATTTTCAGTGAGCTTAAGATTACAATCGACTACTTTTTTGGGTGGCGATGATACCTTTGGCATCGATACCAGCTATAAACCAACAATATCAGTACTTGGCGACCTAGGTAAGTTCGATTACCTCGCCTCTTACAGCTTTGATAAGCAAAAGGCACTTATTGACGGGGAAGGAGATATTTCAAGCCCTGTGTATTATGGTTTTTCTGAGGAAAATTTTTATTTCGCAAAACTTGGCTATGAGTTTACGCGGGAGCAACGTCTAGAGGCTTTTTACAACTACCAGGATGTCGATTACGACGTTAGTGGTCTCAATGTTCGAATTGCTGATGATGGAAGAGCCGTGGCATTTGAAGATCCCACGGTTGTGTCACCTCAAGCTCCGATTACACCGTTTAACGAAAAAGAGATAATTAGTGTTAAGTATGAGCACAGCAAGCTATTTGGTGGAGCTCTTGAGCTACAATACTACTCAAGAAAGGACGAACGGGTGGGAGGGTTTGTTGATCTGAGAGCAAATGCGCTAAATCCAGGTTGGCCGACTTTTTGGCCCAGCAACTATCAGGCAACTTTTTTGGACGAGAGCGACGGTTTTCGTTCGCGTTACTATTACGACATAAATAGCAAGCTAAGACTAACAGCTGGCATCGATATAGAGGATCAAGAGCGCCAAAGCGATGCGTTTGAGTTTTTATTGCCGCCTGATTTTGACCAAACCGGGATGACAGATGGAACGGCCCAGGAAGGATTGTTTGGCTTTCCATTTACGTTAGAAACATTGGGGATTTTCGGACAAGCCGAATATCGCATCAATGAAAAACTTCGATTCTCTGCGGGCATACGCTGGGAGGATGTTGAATTCAGTATTGGCGCAGGACGTCGAATATTTGAAAGGACACTAGATGCGCAAGGCAATCAAGTGGCCAGGCCTGGTGGTAGCGGAGAGAATGATGGCATCGCCTATAATCTTGGTCTAACTTATGACATCAATGACAATATCAATATCTTTACGAGCTTCGCACAAGGGTATGAAGTGCCAAGTTTGTCTCAAGTCGCCTCTAGAGTGCCTCCTGAGCAGGAATTAGTAAGCAACGAGGCAGTTGAGCCACAAATTGTCGATAATTACGAGATTGGACTGCGAGCCAATTATGATAAATATAGCTACTCGATCGCCATTTTCTTTGCAGATTCTGAACTAGGACAAAATTTCATATACGACCCTGTGACAAATGAGGGCGTGTATAATCGCTCACCACAGGAAAATTATGGTTTTGAAGCAGTCTTTGAATGGACGCCTGTCGACTTTTTGAAGCTGGAAGGGTTATTTAGTTGGAATGAAGGTGATTTTGATCCTGATGGGGATGGTCCGGACCCAGAAGTTCCTTTGACCACGTTGGATATTAGCCCGTGGAAAGCATCTCTTTTCGCAGATTGGTTTATAAATAATGATGTGACAATGTATGTACAGGCGCTTATTGTTGGAGACCGCGATAGAGCTTTCGATGAGGGTGTAGATTTGTACGAAATAAATGGATATGAAGTTTTTGATTTGGGTCTGACATATGAATTACCTAAAGGTACATTAAACGCCCAAATAAACAATGTGTTTGATAAGACCTACATAACACCAACCAGTCAAACGTACATAGGTAACCCAAATTTTGCACCACGAGTGGCAGGTGCTCCTGGACGCGCATTGTCATTGTCATATTCCGTCATGTTTTGAATCTAACCACGGTTGGTAAACTTGTTAAACGTCGCAGTTAAACCTATCTTTTATAGGTATGGGTAGAAAAGCAAAAGGAAGATTGGAAATGCCTAAAATTACTGGTCTTGGTGGCGTTTTTTACATGGTTAAAGACCCAGAAGCTACTCGCCAATGGTACAAGGATAAACTGGGTATTGACGGTGAATACGGTCCTCAATTGGATTGGGCTGAGGAAACGGGCGAAAAACCCTATTCTCTTATAAGCCATTTTTCGGGTAATGAATATATTAAGCCAAGCGAACATGATTTCATGATTAACTTAAGAGTCGATGATTTAGATGGATTTGTTGATGTTTTAAAAAGCAGAGACGTTGAAATTCTCGATCAAGTTGATGAAGGTTATGGAAAGTTTGCTTGGTTACTCGACCCTAATGGCGTTAAGATCGAATTGTGGGAGCAGGTAGAGGCGCCCTGATCTATTTACAATACTGCCTCGAAGCATTCCAAATTTGTGGAACCAGCATAGACATCTCTATTGACCATCGCATCGGCATGGGCTTTTTTAAACGCATCAGATTTCACCCATGCTCGAAATGCGTCCTTTGACTCCCAAACCGCGTGAGAGGAGAACAGCGTATAGTCATCGAATGTCTTTCCTTGTAACAAATTAAACGACTTAAACCCGGGGACTTCGTTTAAATAGCTGTCCCTATTCCGCCAAAGGTCGATGAATTCTTGTTCGCAGCCAAGCTTGATTTTAAAGCGATTCATTGCGATGTACATTGCGTTTCCAATAGTAAAGGTCAACAGCTACTTATAGTGTGTAAGAAGCAAATGTTTCTGAGTATTCTTGTTAATTTGAACAGCTTCAGCGAATGTCGCGTTATTTTTCAATAAACGCTTGCTCTATGACATAGTGTCCCTGATTGCGTGAGTTCGCTTTTTTAAAGCCCTTACCATCCAGTATTTTCATCAGATCTTTTAACATGCTATCGTTTCCACAGAGCATAAAACGGTCGTTTTCAGGTGTAACCGCCGACAGTCCGACGTTATGAGCAAGCAATCCACTGCTCAGCAGCTGTGTTATGCGGCCAACGTGTTTTCTATCATGAAATACATAAGCTTCTCGGGTTACCGTTGGGTAATAAATTAACTTTTCGGAAATAACATCACCGAAGTACTCATTTTGTGGTAGCTCATTACAAATGAAATCCTGGTACGCCAGTTCGGAAATCCATCGCGTACCGTGGACCAAGATAACTTTGTCATATTCATCATAGATGAAGGGATCTTGAATGACACTCATAAACGGTGCGAGCCCAGTGCCAGTGGACAATAGGTAGAGATGCTTTCCAGGCAATAAGTGCCCTGGTACTAATGTTCCGGTCGGCTTTGAAGTAACAAGTACTTCATCACCTTTACGCAGGTGTTGCAATCGAGACGTCAGGGCACCGTCAGGTACCTTTATTGAAAAGAACTCGAGTTCGTCAGCATAATTAGGGCTGGCGATACTGTATGCGCGTAGCAATGGGCGATCGTCTATCTGCAGTCCTATCATAACGAACTGTCCATTTTCAAACGTCATCGTTGGCTGTCTTGTGGTTTTAAAAGAGAACAGTGTATCGTTCCAATGATGCACCGAATTTACTCTCACAGTTGATGCTGTTCTACCGGACAAGGTGTTCTCCTCATGAAATACTTTGAATGATAATAATTATCATTCAATAAATTGTCAAGATTCCAATTTACGTCAGTGTAATTTGACTAATACACCATGCACTGGGCTAGATACTGCGCGTACATCTAGAAAATACGATTTGACAACGGGTGCCTAAACAGTTTAATCTAAATGATAATAATTTTCATTAACACAGTGTTAAGCTAATATCAAGTGAGCTTAAATACACCAAAGGTGTCTCATGAATGAGCGATTTATGCGTGTATCACTGCATTCTTTTATACCTTTTATTGTCATTTTTGGATTGTATATTGCTGGGTTAGAACATATAGCGCTGATAGTAAACGCTGAGACCGTTTCCGACTCGGTTGCATTGCTGGCAATTTAACAATGACAAGTCATATTTTTTCTATCATCAAGCTTTGTTACCCGATTAAACGATAACCACTATGTCACCTTTTTCATTCTTTTCAAAAACTATTTTTAATACCGCGTTACTAAAAGAAGCGTTTTCAACAAAAAACACTATTTCAAAAACTTCATCCATTGGCATTCGACTGCAGTACTGGCGATTGTTACTGCCGGTTTTTATTGTCATCATTGCCTCGCAAAGCACTTTTTTTGATGTGATTGTGTCTGTGTTAGCAGATGCGTTTTTTCAGGTGAGCGTTTTTGTTGCAGCGACATTAACCGTCTATTATTTTGCAGCCTATTACTTCACGACAAGTCAATTTGCTAAAACGGCAAACGGACATCCATTCTACAGTGTGGTCATCGCGACTACACTGGGGGTTTTGCCTGGTTGTGGCGGCGCAATTATCGTGATCACGCAGTTTACAAAAGGCAAAGTGAGCTTTGGTTCAGTCGTTGCAGTTCTCACCGCTACAATGGGTGATGCAGCATTTCTCCTCCTTGCGCAACAACCGCTAGAGGGGTTACTGGTGATTGCAATTAGCGCAGCAACTGGCCTCATAACAGGTTATATCGTAAATATATTGCATGGTCAGCAGTTCATGCAAATCAAACAAAGACCAAAAGCAACAGAAGCGGCATCAATAAACAAGGAAAAAGACATCTTATTGGTTGGAAGCATTTCAACTATTTTTTGGCAAATTCTGCTTATACCAGCACTGGTAATCGGTGTTTTAGGTGCTTTTCAAATTGATGTAAACGCATTATTTGGTCTAGCAGAGGGTCGGTTGGAAGTGATAGGTGCAACATTGTGTTTTGCTGCACTGGTGCTTTGGGCGTTATCTTCAAAGGGCCAAAATTATCAACAAGTTACGTCGGAAGAGCGCCGCATCTCTGGTGCGAGTGTCTTTCGCAAAGTTGCAATGGATACACAGTTCATAACCAGTTGGGTAGTCGTTGCCTTTTTAGCGTTTGAGTTGTCTATGTTGATTCTCGGTATTGATCAAAACGCTACTATCGCTGTTTCAGGTGAAGCGGCTGTATTTGGAGCTGTATTGATTGGTTTATTGCCAGGATGTGGTCCTCAGATCATGACTACTGGCTTATACTTACAGGGATTGCTTCCGTTCTCTGCACAACTTGCAAATGCTATCAGTAATGATGGAGATGCGCTTTTTCCCGCACTGGCCTTAGCGCCAAGGGCGGCAATATTAGCCACACTGTATTCTGCGATTCCTGCTTTTCTGGTTGGGTTTGGCTATATGTTTCTCTTCGAATGAAATGGAAGATAGAACATGCAAAAAATCAGTCTTACAGGTGTGCCAGAGACGATGCTATGGCCGCTTTGGAACAGAGCATTTGAATCTGCGCGTGATAGACCATTGATTTATGACCCTTGGTCTGAAGAGCTTGTGATAACGCTAGATTATAACTTCAGAGAATCATTTGGTAGACCAAGCAGGGTGCATGGAATTCGATCGCGGTATGGAGATGACCTGCTTAAGTCTTATTTGAAAAAAAAACACAAGAACGCATGCGTTATTGCTTTAGGAGAGGGTTTGGAAACGCAGTTTTGGCGACTTAATAAGCCTGATGTACCTTGGTACAGCATTGACTTGCCGGAAAGCATTGATGCGCGCCAACGATTGCTGCCAACAGCAGAAAACCTGAATTATATAAAGTGCTCAGCGCTTGATACCGATTGGTTTGAAGCAATACCTGACAATACAATACCCTTTATCTCTGCTATGGGGCTTTTCATGTATTTTACAGAGGGTGAGGTAGTGTCTCTTTTGTCGTCCATTAGCAAGAGATTTCCGGGCGCAGAATTGTATTTTGATGCCATCCCCCCTCATTTTTCTAAAAAAACGCTAAATGGTTTTCACGTGACAAAATCTTACGTGGCACCTCCAATGCCTTGGGGAATATCCAGAGCTGATGTCAGGGACTTTATTAAAAACGTCCCGAACATGGAGCTCTTGAGCGTAAAAACGTATTCAGACCCCTATCCCGAGGCGATACGCCTATTTCACTGGTTGAGTAAAATAAACTGGATTGTGGAGCGATTTGCCCCACTTTTGATTCATACAAGAATCAAGTAGTTTGAAAAGACCATAAAATGACCGTTGAGTAATGCGGTCATGGCGACATTCCATGTCACCAAAGTAAATTATTCACGTAAGTCCAGATCACCGTTCTGCCGCTTGTAGAGCAAAGCTCTCATGCGTAACTATGAAGGGCGATAGCATATCGCGTATTTCTTCTTTTCCTGTTTCGCTATCGTAGGGAGCGCCTTCAACAATTGCTTGCGCTTTGGCGAAAAACGGCATAAACATGTACTGTTTATCAGCGACCTTGCTAATTTCTATTCGTTGGTGTTTGTTCATTAAGTCTTGCCATACTGCTCTAACGTCTTTCCAAAACACAAAGGATTTTTCCCAATACTCATCACCAGGTGAGAAATCGTGTTCAACAATACGTTCATAACGAGCAACGCCTAATTCTTTTGCTAGGTACGGAATTGCCTCGTCAGGTTGTGCTGCGTCATTAAGCACAAGCTTTAAGTTTTCTTCCTCTTGCACCCATCCACTAGGCACAATCGTGTGCCGATTAATCCCTTCTAATACGTCGTAATCGTCACGAACTGAGCCTTCTCTTCGAGGTAATGGACGCCAGGTCTTGCCACTAATCCAGGTCGAGAAGTTTGCGTGATGTTCCCACTCGCCAAAGGATTCGTATCGCGGTGAATCATCTACTTGATAAACGGATTGTGCCCATTTTCCTTTCATTGCACTCTCATCAACCGGATTTTGCTTCCAGCTTGCGTATCCTGCATATACAAATAGTTCGGGCTTCTCATATTCCCAATCTTGACGCCAGTGTTTCATTACCATCGGAGGCGATGATTCACCGTTTTCACCTTCAAAGTACATCACCATTATATGCTGTAAGCTAATAAAATCGCCTTTGTCTTCAACAACGTAAACGTATTCCGTTCCCCATGATTGGTACGGAACTGATGGAGCGTACCCTTCCGTATAACCTACTGTTTCAAGGAAATCAAAGCTTACCCGATAAGGACCTGCCATTGCCAAGATTGCCCTGCGATCGCGCTCGAAATCACTTATCCCTTCTTCCTTTAAGGCCTGCCAACCCGGATGCGAATTTGAGTCCAATACAGTTTTAACCCCTTTTGTCGTGCCGCCTCTGGTTTGTAATTTGCAATCAGAAACCATCGACCAGCTAAAAGTAAACTGTCGCGTATCGATACACTCTTCTTTCGGCGTAAGTTCAGTATTTTCCGTGTCGTTTTTGGCTATAGATTGATCGGTTCCGTGTGCAGTGACATTTGCACAAGATAGAATGAGTAAAATACCAGTGAACAGCAAGCTAGTTTGCCAAAATCGATAGCGTCCTCTGTATGTATCAGAGGTATTGTTGATAGTTAGTGCCATAAATAATCCTTATCTGCGATATTGCTGATAGTGTTAAATTGGGTTTTAGATATAGAAAACGTAGCAAATCAAAATCTGTCGCGAAGTTAATGGCAATGTTGCTTTTGAAAAAGCCACAATTGTTCAGTTGCTTTGGTTTTGCCCCAGCTAACCGCTTCGCGCTGTTCTGCTTTTAGTTCTCTAGTGTTACGTCGTTCAATGCTAAATTGTTCTAAACTGAATTGTTCAAAGCACGCGACTGCGGATTTCAGATACCGTCTAGCATTGCAAAGTTGGCCAGTCTTGACATACAAATCAGCAACGTTGTTATAACTCACTAAAACTGCAGTGACGGTAGATTTAGACACTGGCAGGATGGCGAAGTTGCTTTCTGCAACGGCAAGTGCCTTTATGCTAAAAATTATAGCGCGTTTAAAATGGCCGCTGAAAAGCGCTGCGTTTGAGGCACCAATCAGTCCATCCCATTCATCATTTAACACTGTATTTCGGTGATCAAGTAAGGTTTTTATTGGCACAATATCAGATCCGTGATCTTTTCTGAGAACTCAATGTGAACAGCGTATCGTCATATGTAAGACTTGCTTAGAGAGTTTCCAATGTGTTGAAATTATAACCGTGAGTTTATGACAAAAAGTTCATGATGTAAATGAGAATGATTATTATTTGATGTTTAACTTGTCAACTATTAGGAACATAGCGGTTGTTGGCAATGACGTTAGCGTTCACCAAAGATGTTGATGTAGGATGTCATAGTTCGTAGTTCGAGCTCGTAATATGAATTGAAAAAAATATTTCACTTTCAAATGAAAATAATAATAATTATTATTGCAACTGTACACGGAATAGCTACAACAAAGCAGAATCAGAATTGTAGCGAAGAAAGTAACTTTTTGATGAGGACAAAAATGAAAAAAGTAACAATGCTATCACTCTTATTATTTGGGTTATCTTGCGGCACAGTGATCGCCGATGATAAACCTAAACACTTCAAGCCACTTGAATCAAAAGATCTCACTGCTGCAGTTTGTAACTTGAATAAATACAACAAAACACTTGATGAAATCGTGAGTGCTAGTGAGCAAAGCGTTGAAGATATGGTAAAAGTGCATGAACTCACATATACGCTTGAAAATGCCATTATAAAGATTAAAGAGGAACTCGATGAAATTGCGGCAAATCTAGAGGAAGTGCATTTGGCATCCGAAAAAATAGATAAGGAAGGCGTGACAAAATACGCGACGTTGTATCAAGACCAGCTTAGCTTATTATTGCAACCAAAAAGCTGCGATTAGCGTTATCTCAACCGTTTAAACAAATCTGCCCTCTCATTTTCGTTTGGGCGATTTGCTCCAGAATCAACAATTATGTGGCTGACTTGAATGACTGTTTTAAGTGGAACGTTTGTAATCGAAGTTTTCTGATTTGTTAAATGGTTTCCACCATTTCAATAGTATCTTGTAGATACAGTAGATAAACAAAACCACCATGACAAAAACGATGTCAAAAAGCACATATATCAACCAATCAGGCCAGTGTTGAAAAAAAGAGGTAAGACTCTGCATTAAATTACCTATTGGTTGAGTTTTTGGTTACAGGCGTTTGATTGTTAGCGAAACTGTTGGTGTTTTCATCGGCCGAGCTCTCAGGTAATTGTGCTCCTTCCAAAAAGTACTCTGCGTGCAATTTGAGTCTATAAATAAATGAGTCGTATTCTTTTTCAGTCAGAATTTCATACATGATTGGTTTGAATTGCTTGATACTGGCATACACTTTCTTTCTCCAGAAAAATGAAAGTAGCGAGTCACATATGGTTTCTTCAAGTGTGTTAACAATACGCCAGTAAACATATTTGCTTTGCTTCATATTGTCTTGTTTGCGCGCTACTTCTAGACCGAGTGAGATATAACAACGCAGAATATCAACGTCCTTGCGAATATCTTCCGTTCTAACTGCTCTCTCATAACAATCTAATGCAAAAGTATACATATCCCTTAAACCTTAATGATAATAATTATCATTAAGGTTATTTCAATAAATGAATTAATGCAAGGTAAAATTTTTAAAAAGTGTCAGCGATAAAAATTGCTTAAATTGGCCAGAAGATTGGCCAAAATTGCATATCTTTTGAAAAATCATACGCTACTAGATAATGCAAATGAGAAGCAGTATCATCTAAGTGGATTTGGATAACATGCCTATTGATGAATGCTTATAAAACTCGTCCCACAGGTTAAGAAACTCCTAGAGCGGAACTGTCCATGCTGCAAGAAATCAATTGATGTTTCGGAAAGGACTCTCTTTCTGATCAGAGTGCCCATTGTGTGTAGACATTGCAATAGCGAACTAAGGCCCAAACTCACCGTGCTGCTATTCAATGCATTTTGGTTATCCGCTAGTTTTTCTTGGTTGTTGATTGTTAATACAACACTGCATCCAGTTTGGGCGATGGGAGCGGCGGTTCTAATAACGAGTGTTATTCTACCTGTATTGGATTTGGTTTTTTCTTTAGAGGTTAAGAAGGCGGATTCTTAACCCCAAAGAATATTAAAACCAAATAAAAGAAAGAACAGCGAGCCTATCATATAAAAAGCATGGAAAATAAAACCAAATCCTGGAATTGATACTTTCTGAGTATAGTCTGTACCGATCTGCCAACCCGCTAATAATGAATTAAGCATCGTGACAACCAAGACAACAGAAGACACTATTTTAAACACTGCGCCAGAATGCATTGCAACC
>JBCDMA010000014.1:0-24695 GCA_038744645.1 Pseudomonadota bacterium
AGTAACAGCATCGGCCTAAAACATTAATTTTTTCATTAAAACTTGATTTTTTATTAACATCTAATTACCTTTTTATTATCTGGTCGGACCTTTTGGAGTCATTATGCTTGATTCGTTGTGGTATTTAATTGTGATCGCGACAATTGTTGGTGTTACTTACCAGCGATTGAGTCTGCAAGTGGCCTTTGCCGCTGTAGGTGGTTCGCTTCTGTTGGGCACGCTGTTTGGTCCAATAGGCATTTTTAGCTGGATAATATATGCATTAATTTCCGTACCACTTTTATACGAACCCATACGAAAAGACATCTTATCAGTCAAGCTGTTAGCATTTTATAAACGCGTATCTCCAGAAATGTCATCAACTGAACAAGAGGCGATTGATGCAGGGACAGTCTGGTGGGATGGCGAACTATTTTCCGGCAAACCTCAGTGGAAAAAGCTTCACGATATTGCTAAGCCCAGCCTTACCGCAGAAGAACAAGCATTTTTAGACGGACCTTGTGAAACGGTGTGTTCGATGGTTAACGAATGGCACATTAACCACGTCGATGCAGATATGCCCCAAGAAATATGGGATTTTCTCAAAGAGCACAAGTTCTTTGCTATGATCATCGAAAAGCAATATGGTGGCCTTGAGTTTTCAGCCTATGCCCAGCGATGCGTTTTACAAAAACTCGCCGGCGTTAGCGCCGTGCTTTCATCCACCGTGGGCGTACCCAATTCTTTAGGGCCTGGCGAGCTTTTACAACATTACGGGACCAAAGAACAACAAACGCATTACCTTCCTCGGTTAGCCGCAGGTGACGAAATTCCCTGCTTTGCACTGACAAGTCCAGAGGCAGGTTCTGACGCTGGTTCGATACCTGACAAAGGCATTATATGCAAAAGCACCTTTGATGGTAAAGAGATATTGGGTATGCGCCTAACGTTCAACAAGCGTTATATCACTTTGGCACCTATAGCCACTGTCGTTGGGCTTGCCTTTAAGCTTTACGATCCCGATGCATTGCTGGGTGATGAAAAAGAGTTAGGCATTACCTGTGCACTTATTCCCCGAGACACAAAAGGGCTACAAATTGGTCGAAGGCATTTTCCTCTAAACATCCCTTTTCACAATGGTCCGCTGCAGGGTGAAGATATTTTTGTACCATTGAGTTATATCATCGGCGGAGAAAAAATGGCCGGTAAAGGGTGGCGTATGTTAATGGAGTGCTTATCCGTAGGCCGTTGCATTACACTTCCTTCGTCCGCTGCAGGCGGTGTTAATCAACTCTCATTGGCAACAGGCGCCTATGCTCGAATCAGGCGACAATTCCGATTGCCCATCGGTCAAATGGAAGGCGTGGAAGAAATGCTTGCGCTGATCGGGGGAAATGCGTACATGATGGATGCGGTTACTGCATTGTCAACAAAGGGGGTTGATCTTGGAGAAAAGCCTTCGGTGATCAGCGCAATTTGTAAATATCACCTGACTGAAAAAATGCGCGAGTGTGTAAATGCGTCAATGGATATCCACGGGGGCAAAGGGATCTGTTTAGGGCCAAACAACTACCTTGGTCGTTCATATCAAGGTACCCCTATCTCCATCACTGTTGAAGGTGCAAACATCTTAACGCGCAATATGATGATATTTGGTCAAGGCGCTATGCGCTGCCACCCTTATGTGCTTGAAGAAATTCGCGCCGCAGCATTAAAAGATGAAAACGAGCAACTAGATGCGTTCGATAAAGCCGTTTGGGGACATGTTGGTTTTGCAGTCAGTAATACGTTTCGATCACTTTGGTTTACATTGACCGGTAACATATTTAGCCGCACACCCTTTGCAGATGATACGGCGACTTACTATCGTCGACTGCAGGGGTATTCTGCCAATCTGGCGCTCTTGACCGACATCTCAATGGGCGTATTGGGCGGTACATTAAAACGACGAGAAAGACTCTCCGCTCGGCTTGGCGACGTCCTGAGTCATTTGTATCTTGCCAGTGCAACACTCAAGCGATTTGATGAAGATGGCCGACTACATGAGGATGCCCCCTTAATGCATTGGGCGGTTCAGGACAGCCTACACAAAATTGACATTGCCATTGACGATTTCATCCGCAATTTCCCCTCTACACCGATTGCAATAATGCTACGCGCGCTGGTGCTGCCTTTTGGGCCAACGAATAAGGCACCATCAGATACCATTGAACACAAGGTTGCGCAAATATTGCAAAACCCCTCATCAGCAAGGGATCGATTAGGGTACGGCCAATATCTAGGTAATCTCTACGGCGATTTGGAACAAACGCTTCGCAACATCATTGCTGTTGAGCCAATTTTTGATCGCATCTGTGACGCGTTAAATGAAAAATTACCCATGACCAATTTGGACCTGTTAGCACAGCGCGCACTTCAAGCAAAGATAATAGATGAAGATGAAGCTACGCTGTTAGCCGAAGCAGAGGCTGGAAGACGCCGTACGATTAATGTCGATGATTTTGATCCAAATGAACTGGTTGCTGCCACGAGTAAGCATGCAAAAAAACCAGTCACACGCAAACGCCAGCCCAAGGCAGCGTAACATGCAGAATGGGCGAAACCCATAAATGTAATAACTCATCGAATGCAATTAGTCATCTAATGCAAATGCTTGAGATTTTGCATTTATAGCTAGAGTGTGAAGCTGAGCATCGGTGAGTTGCAGTTCACTGCGCGCCAAATTGTATTCGTCTCGTAAGGTAATGTTTGACACGCCAGGATCGTCGGTACATAAACAGACCTCGACACCGGCACGCAAAAAATCACGCAACGGATGAGTCGGCATATCAGTCCATGTCGCCGTTTGATAGTTTGAAGTAAGACATGATTCAACGCCAATGGCATTTTCAGCAAGGTAATCAATTAACGCGGCATCATGAATTGCATTGACACCATGGCCGATTCTACGAGCATGCAGCTTATGGATTGCTGTCCACACGTTTTCGGCTCCACCCGCTTCTCCAGCATGTACGGTTGCCTGCAATTCTGCATCCCTCACTCTTTTGAAGTGATCGACAAATAAATCAGGAGGAAATCCGCTTTCATCACCCGCAAGATCGACAGCAACGAATGCGTGCTTTTGTCTTAAGATTGCATTTAACTCTTGATAGCAGCTATCCACACCAAACGTTCGACTAAGTATACCAATGAGATTTGCATTAACCGGATAATCGACGCAGCCGTCTTTAACGCCTTGACTCACGGCAGATACGACATCATCTAATGACAAGCCATGCGCACTTGCCATGTAATGCGGCGAAAACCGCAATTCAACATAATCCAAGCCTTCATTGAACGCATCTTCTACATTTTCATACGCCACACGATAGCAGTCTTGTGGGGAGGCTAAGACAGACACACCGTAGTCTAAGCGTGTTAAAAATTCGATTAAGTCTGAGGTTTTTTCACGAATATATACAAGGGATCTCAGTGAATCTGTCGTGTGATTTGAAAGCGGTAAGTTATGTTGTTTTGCAAGATCAATGATGGTGTCGACACGAATGTTGCCATCCAGATGTCGATGCAGGTCGATGAGTTGCATCAATCGAGATTTAACTTATCAATAGCGACCAAAATTTGAGTGCGCGATTTCACGCCTAAGCTCTTAAAAATTGAACTAATGTGTGCTTTTACTGTTGCCTCAGTCACATTAAGCGTGTCTGCGATTTGCTTATTCATCATTCCCTTTTTTATGTGTCTAAGCACTTGGAATTGTTTGGGCGTTAATTCTCGAACCTTTTCTGCCACTTCCTTGGTTTCAGATTTGACTTCTACGAGCCGAGCTTTTACGTCTTCGGGCAACCATGACTCGCCATCTAAAACAAGCTTGATTGCATGAATAAAATCTGAGGTTGGTGTGCTCTTGGGAATGTATGCATCAGCGCCAAACGCCAATACTTGTGATATCACTTCTATGTCTTCGTTAGCAGATACAACGGCAACCGGAATTTCAGGAAAGTTCTGCTTCACTCTGAGCAAGCCATAATAGTTCTCGCAACCGGGCATGCTGAGATCGAGTAGAATGAGATTTAATCGCCGATTTTTTCTGATTACATCCATTGTCGAAGCAAATGAGTCTGACTCGAGATAAACAACTTTGTTAAACTCCGTCTGCAATGCAGATCTAAGTGCTTCACGAAATAAAGGGTGGTCATCAGCGATTAAAAATTTAACCATGCTATTACAGCTTCCTATTGTGAACAGGCAAAAAGACGTAAGACACCATTGTGAAGCAATGCTGCCAGCATCATTCACGTATTGTATAAACTTTAGATCTAATATAAAAGTATAATATTACTGCGTTGTAACGCATTTGGTTTAGACATTTATTCATGTTCAAGAAAGACGACATTTACTCAACACGCCACGATCTATTAAACCATTTCACATTTGACGAACAGGTCGCAGATGTATTTGCCGATATGATCAATCGTTCTGTGCCGGGTTACCGAACGATTATCAATACAATTCCTGAGATTTTAAGAGAATATTTAACTGCAGATTCAATTATTTACGACATTGGATGTAGTCTTGGTGCTGCTAGTCTAATGCTTGCTAAAGCATATCAATCTATAGGCATAAAGATTGAAGCAATAGACTACTCACACGCCATGGTGGAAAAAGCAAAACGCAACGTTCAATCGTACAAATTCTCCGATATTATTAAGGTACTACAAGCCGATATTTTAGAGCAACCGCTGTTGCCATGTGACGCTGTGATAATGAACTTCACACTCCAATTCATCGCACCTGAAAAAAGATCAGACGTCATTCAGAAAATCGCCAATGCCCTGCCCTCTGGTCAAGTGTTTATACTGAGTGAAAAAATTAAATTCACTGACGATGTAATGAACAATAAAATCACCGAATTACATTATGAATTTAAACGCAGCAACGGCTATACAGATTTGGAAATCAGTCAAAAACGCTCAGCGCTTGAAGAAGTCATGATCATCGATGACATGAACACGCACAAAACGCGGTTAACGCATGCGGGCTTTAGTACCTGCGATGTTTGGTTTCAACACTTAAATTTTGCCTCTTTTATCGCAATAAAATAACTAGCTATAACACAATTAGCGATAAAACAACGCGGTTAACACCTAACAAAAATGACAACAAAATAATGAATCGCCACGATTGGGAAAAAACTTTTTATCTATCTATTTTAGACACGCCTTTGTCACAGTGGCTCACTGAATTCTCTGCTGTTATCAAGAAATGGAAAACAACCTCACATCACGCTGACCAGAACAAATGGGAAAAGCAGCTACTTAATTTACCGGCCATTGAGACCGATGATCATTGTTTTAGTGATACTGTCAGCGTGGGTAGCGCTAACGATTTGCCAGCTGGCACAGTGAAACATTTGCGCAATGTGCTCAAGTGCTACATGCCATGGAGAAAAGGCCCGTATTCGCTTTTCGGTATTGATATCGACACAGAGTGGCGTTCAGATTTTAAGTGGCAACGAATAGCGCCTCACTTGCCTGACCTTTACGAAAAACGCGTATTGGATGTTGGCTGTGGCAGTGGCTATCATTTATTTCGCATGCAGCAATCTGGTGCTTCACAGGTGATTGGTATCGATCCCACAACACTGTTTTTCTATCAGTTCTTAATCTTTAAAGGATATCTGCCTGACATCAATATTCATTTCTTACCGCTACCTCTCGAAAAATTACCGGATACCGCTTCGTTTGATGTCGTTTTTTGCATGGGCGTACTCTATCACCGACAAGATCCACTGGGCTTTTTAAAGTCACTAAAAAACCAACTGAATAATAACGGGCAACTAATAATTGAAACGCTTATTATTGAAGGGAACGCGAACCATATGTTGACACCAATAGACCGATACGCGCAAATGAGAAACGTATTTTTTATTCCTAGCGCATCCATGTTGCAGATTTGGCTTAAAAAAGTAGGATTTAAGCAAATTAGCATGATTGAACAAAATTACACGAGCATAGAAGAACAACGTCGAACGGAATGGATGAAAAATCATTCGCTTGTGGATTTTCTAAATCCCAATGATCACAGGCTGACAATAGAGGGATATCAAGCACCGTTGCGAGCGACTTTTATTGCATCTAAGTAAAGAAAAACATTGTAGATTTTTGGCATGACTCATGTATATTCAATGCAACACCAACGATTATTAGCACGGTAACAGTGTATTAAACTGTACGATGTAGCAAGGGAGTAAATGCAGGATATGCCTTCAAAAAGCATGATAGATGCATGTATTAAGCCCTTTTTGGAAAAAAACAAACTGCCACCCAGTTATTGGGACAACGCACAAAAGTGGTTCATTCCAATCTTGGAGGCAATTGTCTCGCACCAAGAGCAAGCACAAAGACCCGTTTTGATTGGTGTCAACGGTGCGCAAGGCAGCGGAAAATCTACGTTCACTGAATTAGCGACTGTCTATCTCACGAACGTAATGGACTTACCCTGCATTGGTTTCTCCATCGATGATTTCTATTTTAGTAAGGTCAAGCGGCAACAACTAGGACAAGATATCCATCCCCTGTTAAACACCCGTGGCGTGCCGGGTACTCACGACATCGCGTTGCTTGAGCGTACCATCTATCAGCTAATGAATGGAGAAAAATGCACCATTCCACAGTTTGATAAAGCAATAGATGATGTAAAGCCGAGCGCGGAATGGCTTGTGAGTGACATTGCCCCCAAAGTCATCATCCTCGAAGGATGGTGTGTTGGAAGTGTCGCTTGTGATGCTGAAAATTTGACCGCACCCATCAACCAGTTAGAAGAAGAAAATGATGCGAATGGACGTTGGCGCAACTACGTCAATCAACAGCTTTTAACTACTTACCATCCAGTATTTGCGCTTATTGATAAGCTCATCATGCTAAAAGCGCCCAGTTTTGAATGTGTTTACAAGTGGCGCGTAGAACAAGAACACAAGATGCTACAACGCCTTAAGGAAGACAATCAAACCATTGAAGGACTCGGAATGACAGATGAACAAATCGCCAATTTCATTTCATTTTACCAACGCATCACCGAAGATAATCTGACGCTTATGCCAGCATTTTGCGATTATTTGTTTGATCTAGACAGCAACAGAAACATTGTTTCATGTCAGCACAACTAACGCGCTTACCGCCAGCGATGGTCTTCTCCGATTTAGATGGTACGCTACTAGATCATCACACCTATGCATTTGATTCTGCGTTACCGGCTATTGAGCAATTGAGTAAACACGCTATTCCCGTGATACCGACCACATCGAAAACGATGTCTGAAGTACAAAAATTAATGGCAGACATTGGCATTGATGGACCATTTATTTTTGAAAATGGTGCGGGTATCGCAATACCCGTCGATTACCTGCCCAATAAACCGCTCGAGACTGCACTGGAATCAGCGTTTTTTGTGATGTCTTTTGCACCTCCAAGGCAGCAATGGCAAGACTTACTGACGTCGCTTGCCTCGTCCTATGCTGACGAATTTGAAAGTTTTTCGACGATGACGCTTTCACGCATCGCTGAGCTGACCGGATTAAATGAAGAAGATGCGAAGCTGGCTGCGGACAGAAAATTCGGCGAACCAGTCAAATGGCTTTCTACACCGTCGCGACAAAACGCTTTTATACAGACGCTTATTGAGCATGGCGCAGAGCCGCTCATTGGCGGACGATTTATACATATAAGTACTGCCTGCAACAAAGGCAAAGCAATGCAGTGGCTGGTGCAAGAAATTGAACAACAATTTCACCAAACAGGCATCACGTCAGTTGCGCTTGGTGATGGCAACAATGATGTCGATATGTTAGAACTTGCAGACATTGCCGTGCGTATACCATCACCCGTTAACCATAGACCCCAACTTAAAAGGACACACAACCTTTTTGACCCTGTGGGGTTTGGACCTATCGGTTGGGCTGAAGCGATTGAGCAGATACTATCTATGCTTACTAATGAGGTTAATTAATGGCTGACTTTTATCAAAACGGTATCGTTACAACGCTGCATAATCTGCGTTCGCGAAGTACCGAAGATCTTGAGAATGAATTGGTTAATTTTTCCAAACAAAGACCGCTTGGATTAATTCTGCCCTCTCTATTCTCTGAATTGCAAGGCGAAGCGCTGTCGAGCATTATCCAGCAGGTCAAAGATGTGCCGTATCTGAATCAAATCGTCATTGGTCTGGACAAAGCAAACAAAGAAGAGTTTATTCATGCGCTTGAGTTTTTTTCTGTCCTCAATCAACCTCACCGCGTGTTGTGGAATGATGGACCGCGACTGGCGGCGTTAGATGAAGAATTGCGCCAACTAGGCGTCGCCCCTAAGGAACGAGGCAAAGGGAGAAACGTATGGTATTGCATGGGTTACATTCTCGCATCCAACAAAGTCGAAAGCGTTGCATTGCATGACTGTGACATATTGACGTATGACAGGTCGTTACTTGCGCGATTGATTTATCCCGTTGCCAATCCGCAATTCAATTATGAATTCTGCAAAGGGTTTTATGCGCGGATCGCAGATGGCAAGATTAACGGTCGAGTGTCAAGGCTGCTAGTAACCCCGCTACTACGCGCGCTAAAAAACACCATTGGCAGCAGTGATTATCTTGAATTTATGGATAGTTTTCGCTATCCCCTTGCAGGTGAGTTTTCGTTTAGAAAAGACGTACTAAATGATATCCGCATTCCCAGTGATTGGGGCCTGGAAGTGGGCGTACTGTCAGAAATGCACAGAAACTACTCGCACAACCGATTGTGTCAGGCTGACATTGCAGATGTCTATGATCACAAGCATCAAGATCTGTCGCTCAATAATGATCAGGGCGGTTTGTCAAAGATGTCCATTGATATCACCAAAGCGCTATTTCGGAAACTGGCAACGCAGGGTACCATCTTTACAACAGAGACCTTTAGAAGTATTAAGGCGACCTATTTCCGCATCGCATTGGATTTTATTGAAACATACCACAATGATGCTGTCATGAACGGCCTTACCGTTGATATTCATTCTGAAGAAAAAGCAGTAGAGCTTTTCGCACAGAATATCATGAAAGCTGGCGTCAGTTTCTTGGATAAACCGATGGACACACCATTCATACCCAGCTGGAACCGCGTCGTTAGCGCTAAGCCAGATGTTTTAAAGTGCTTGATGCAAGCCGTGGAAGAGGACAGAAAAGAGTTTTTGGGCAAATAAGCAATGCATAGTGAATTTCAAGCGCTTAAACAAAAAATTACCCATCACCTGACGGTAATGTATAAAGATGTTGATATAGGCAGAGATTGCCGTACGCTCTGCGATCAGCTGCTTGAGACAATGAATATAACACCTGAAACCATTCAGACGCCCGAGCACCATACAAACCTATGGGATCAAAAAGACATCGTTCTGATTACTTATGGCGACAGCATATTTGAGCCATCAGATGAGTTATCCGCACCGCCGAAAAAAGCCCCCTTACAAACACTGCGCAGTTTTCTCAACAAATATTGCGCAAACGCGATCAATCACGTACATATTCTGCCGTTCTATCCCTATAGTTCAGATGATGGCTTTGCAGTCATTGATTATTCATCGGTGAATCAAGGACTTGGCGACTGGAATGATGTTTTGGCCATCTCTGAAGATTTTTGTTTAATGACAGATCTCGTTATCAATCACTGCTCCTCTCGAAGTGCTTGGTTCCAACAATTTGTCAAAGACGAACCGCCAGGTAATAAGTATTTTTACACGGCCAAACCCACCGATGACTTATCGTCAGTCGTGCGCCCCAGAACGTCACCGTTACTGAAAGAAGTCAAACGCGGTGATGAGAGTGTATTTGCCTGGTGTACCTTCAGTCATGATCAGGTTGATTTTGATTTTAGCAATCCAGATGTACTTATTGCTTTTGCCGATATCATTCGCCTATATCTAGACAAAGGCGCTAAAATTTTCCGATTTGACGCCATCGCATTTTTATGGAAAAACGTCGGTACGAGCTGCATTAATCTTCCCGAAACGCATGAAGCGGTGCGTCTATTAAGGACGCTGATTGAAAATTGCAATAAAGAAGCATTGATCATCACCGAGACCAATATCCCCAACAGAGAGAACCTGACCTATTTCGGCAATGCGAATGAAGCGCATGGCATCTATAACTTTTCATTGCCTCCCCTACTTGTGAATACGCTATTGACCGGCGACTGTACTTATCTTAAAAACTGGTTGATGACCATGCCACCTGCACAGAACGGTACCTTCTACTTTAATTTTATCGCCTCTCACGACGGTATTGGCTTGCGACCGGCAGAAGGTTTATTAAATGAACTCGAAATAGCACAGCTGTGCGAGTGCGTTGAAAAATTTGGCGGCAAAGTCTCATTGCGCTCGATGCCAGACGGCGGACAAAAACCCTACGAAATGAACATCGCATTAATCGATGCGTTAAAGGGCACAGTGCACGGAGAAGACGAGTGGCAATTAGAGAGGTTCATTTGCGCTCACACTATCATGTTTGGCTTAGAAGGGATCCCTGGGCTTTATATTCACAGTTTGTTAGTTACAACGAACGACTACGAAAAAGTCACGCATACAGGCCACAATCGTTCTATTAATCGCCACCGATGGAATTACGATGAACTTGTTTCTTCGTTGGATAATGCAAACACGCTACACCATCAAGTATTGACTAAAATTACGCAATTATTGCATTTACGCCGCGCCCAACCAGCATTCCATCCAAATGCAACGCAGTTTACCCTGCAATTGGGACCACAGATTTTTGGTTTTTGGCGACAATCTATGGACAGAAGGCAAAGTATATTTTGCGTATCCAACGTAACCTATGAACCCATATCCATCACCCTAACAGACATTAACCTTATTGGCACGGACGAATGGATAGACTTGATTAGTCAAGAGCCGATTGTAATGGATGACCATGAATATGAGTTATCCCCGTATCAGACGCTGTGGATTTCAAACCGATTTTGACCAGCAGCACCTACGCGTCTTTCATAGGTAAAACGTAACACTAAAAAACCCGCTCGTTAAGCGGGTTTTTTGACATTAAACGTCTTTATCTATTCGAACCCACGCTCGCGCTTGGTTTCTATCGTATCAATATAGGCATGCCATGAAGCATAGCCAATGATCGGCATAATAATAAGAAACGCAAAGAAGAAGGTAACGAAGCCGATAAGCACAGAAAGAGAAATAACCATCGCCCAAACGAACATTGGCGCTTTGTTTTTCCATACCGCATTAATACTGGTTAGGACAGCAGTACCCAAATCAACCTTGCGCTCTAACAATATTGGCTGGGTAAATGCAGTAAGGAAAAATGCTATGGTGGTAAACATGATCCCAACAATGGTGCCTACAATCAAAAACGGCCAAAGATTTGGCAGGGTCGGTTCTAAGTAGGAAGGATAAAGCGCATGTATGATAGACGCTACGCGTAACCAAAAAATCATAAAGATCATCAGCATTAACGCAAAGCCCCACTCATTGACTGCATTTCTAGACATCGCTTTGATCGAATGCGTGAACGACGGTTTGTGATTCTTCTCAAACTGCCACGCAACATCATACAAGCCAGCGGCTAAAAATGGACCGACGAGCATAAAACAGACCATCGCAGGGAATATAACCAGATGCCACCCAGTTGATACAACGAGGAAGTAAATGGAAATAGGCAGTGCGGTGAAAATAACACCATAGGCAAGGCTGATAGCTTTTGCATTCATAAAATCATTAATGCCAAGTGAAATCCACTTGAAACACTCAAACGTGTCGAGTTCTTTACAGGGAATTACCCTGGCGATACCGCTTTGCTCAATGGCATTTTCTTCGATCTGTTCAATCTTTTCGACCATAGTCTTCTCCATACATTAGCGAACATATTCTGGTTAAATATAGCGAATAAGCACAGAAAATGGCAAATATTTGCTTATTTATTTAATGTCGGCTAGAGACTTTTTTATTTTAGTAAGATAAACAACGCTTTTTAGTGCGTATTGTTTGCCCCAGTGTTACCAAACCCTGATGTTGGCGGGATGCCATGAAATGGTCTGCTGAAAGTGCGTAAAGAGAAATTGATTTAGATCGCTGAAACTCATTACGTTTTGGTCCTGACCAGTCAACATCTCAGCGATAAAACGATGGCAGTTATCTTTCAATAAATGATAATCCCTTATTTGGTATAGATTATTTGCTGCGCGTCGCGCGCCCTGTATATCCGAAAGTGCGGTGCCTTTATTGCCGCATGCAACATAGATCGTTTCGCCTGTTCTATTATTTAAGAACCGATTTGGACTTATGCTCCTTATTAATCCATCCCCATTGAGTTCGTATATCCTGCCGTCTCGCCATATACCGGTGTGATCTAACATGCCGTATATTGCGCAACATACGATTGATCCGTTTTCCGGGGCGACTGAAGTGTCAACCGACGTTGACGCTTTATCACCCGGCAT
The DNA here is from genome assembly GCA_038744645.1 of Pseudomonadota bacterium. Lineage (GTDB taxonomy): Bacteria > Pseudomonadota > Gammaproteobacteria > Enterobacterales > Alteromonadaceae > Glaciecola. Next base: position 12,473 of record JBCDMA010000014.1, read on the forward strand.
AGCTTTAATGATCCCTTTTCGCTTGAGGTAAGCTGTATTCAGCTCATTGCTAGCATAGATGCCTAGCGCTGCGGCACCCAGCCAAATTAACGGAGCGGGCATTTTCTTCTCCAAGATTGCAAAGAATTACCTTTTGTAAGGTTAAATAATGTACAAAATAAATTCAAAATTCAGTAAATAAATGTTTCAAATTATGTAGTGACGCGCCGTTTTAGCTTAACACTCAGTAAGTTATGCTTTACTCTTAGTGGTTTGGCAACATCCCATTCTGCGAATATTATCCGCAGATTAATATACACAACGTAACCAATCACAAAAACTAAAATGCGACAGATTAAACAAGCAACTAAATTACACAACGTAGACTATGATATTCGCGGCCCAGTGCTTGAACTGGCGAATAAAATGGAAGAAGCTGGCGATCGCATTTTAAAGCTTAACATTGGCAATCCTGCGCCATTTGGCTTTGAAGCACCTGATGACATCCTCAAAGACGTCATTCGTCAACTCCCCTATTCTCAAGGGTATTGTGAGGCACAAGGGATACATAGTGCACGCGTTGCCGTGATGCAGTATTACCAGCAAAAAGGCATTACGAACATTGAGATTGGCGATGTCTTTTTGGGCAATGGTGTCAGTGAGCTTATTTCTCTGTCGATGCAGGGATTACTGAATAATGGCGATGAGGTACTAATACCTGCGCCGGACTATCCGCTTTGGACAGCCTCTGTTAATTTGTCCTCTGGCACCGCGGTGCATTATCGTTGTGATGAACAATTAGACTGGCAGCCCGATATTGAAGACATCGAACGAAAAATCACTAAAAACACCAAAGCCATTCTTATCATTAACCCTAACAACCCCACTGGTGCAGTGTATTCTGATAAAGTGCTGCTCGCGATTGCAGATGTTGCTCGACGACACAATTTAGTTGTGTTTAGTGACGAGATCTACGACAAAGTATTGTTCGATGATGTTACTCATACCAGCATTGCTTCACTTGCGCCTGATCTATTCTGCGTCACCATGGGTGGCTTATCAAAAAACTATCGCGTCGCTGGTTTTCGCGCAGGTTGGATGCTCGTCAGCGGCAACAAACATATCGCAAAAGACTACATTGAAGGATTGAGCTTTTTATCGAGCATGAGACTCTGCGCTAATGTACCGTCGCAAAATGCTATTCAGACGGCTTTGGGAGGCTATCAAAGCATTAATGATTTAGTCAACGCCGAAGGTCGCTTGTTGAAACAGCGCGATTTTGCATGGCAGGGGTTAAACGCAATAGACGGCATAAGTTGTGTTAAACCCAAAGGCGCCATGTATTGTTTTGCCAAGGTCGACACAGAGAGGTTTGACATATCCCACGATGAAAATCTGATCATAGAAATATTGCGCGAGAAAAAAATCCTGCTGATGCACGGTAGCGCTTTCAATTTGCGAGATGGATGTTATTTCCGCTTGGTTTTTCTGCCAAACGTCGACATTCTTGCAGAAGCGCTGGCATCGATTAAAGACTTTTTTGATAATTACCATAATTGAGTTGCTGATACTTACTTTAACTGCCTGAGCTGACGGAGTGAATGGTGGCAAACCTTGCTAGATAATGAACTCTGGGGTAAACGTCGGCAAACGCGTGGAAAAACGCATGACGGCGACGTTCGCACTGCATTTCAACGAGATAAAGCACGTATCATGCACGCTGCGTCTTTTCGCAGACTACAAGCAAAGAAACAAGTCGTGGGCGTAGGCATAAATGACTTTTACCGAACGCGCCTGACGCATTCCCTCGAAGCAGCACAAATTGGCACAGGCATCGTTACACAGCTCCGTGCAACGCAACCCGACCTGGCGCTCGCCTTACATTTAGATGAACACCTGATTGAAGCCATTTGTCTTGCGCACGACATCGGTCATCCGCCCTTTGGTCATGGCGGTGAGGTTGCACTGCACTATATGATGCACAAATACGGGGGATTTGAAGGCAACGGACAGACGTTCCGCATTCTTACCAAACTTGAATCCTACACGGAACACGACGGCATGAATCTGGCGAGGCGCACACTGCTTGGTGTGATAAAATATCCGGGATTTGTGCAGCACCTCGACCGGCATCGTCGATATCCAGGATCTCCTCAAAAATTCTCTCAATTGAAAGCCAATCATTGGATACCACCCAAAGGATTGTTCATTGATGAAAAGCCAGCCTTTGAATGGGTCATGGATATCATTGACAACAAAGATAAGATGACCTTTTCGTCGACCACGCCGCCTACCAATGATCAACGCCCTCAAAAAACTATCTTTAAATCTGTGGATTGCTCAATCATGGAATTGGCCGATGATATTGCGTATGCCATTCACGATTTGGAAGATGCGATCGTCACGCAAATGATTGATAAGAAAGCGTTTTCTGAGGAATTAACGAATGCGCTTAGAGCGCTCAAAATAGACGACCTGTCGAATAACGCCGACGCAATAGAAGATGCGCTGTTTTCATCACAAGGTTATCAACGAAAAAACGCCATTGGTTATCTGGTTAATGCGTTCATCACACCGATAAGACTGAGTCCGCAAAACACGTTTGAAGAAGCTGTGTTGGATTACAATGCATGTTTACCTTCAGAATACGCAAAAGCACTGAATATATTTAAAGATTTTGTGTTTAATCACGTCATCCTTAAACCTCAAATGCAAATCATGAATTACAAAGGGCAGCAGGTATTAATGTCACTGTTTGAAGTGTTTGCACATGAGCCAGAACGGCTATTACCTGAAAGCACCGCCCAAAGATGGCAGTGCGCAGATTCGACGCCTGCCAAGATGCGGATCATTGCTGACTATATTGCAGGAATGACGGATCACTATGCACACAAACTCTATGCGGACATGTTTCCACCAAAATCTAACGGTATTACAGATCGTTAATCTCCCCTATTCCATTAATCCTCTTACTTCGTGGCGCGTAAGTTCAAAGTAGTGAAAGTTTTTCACGCCAATGCGTGTCTTGTTTGGTGTGAGGAGAATATATGCAAATCAGAATTAAAAACCACAATCAATTAACAGAAAACAGTGTCACTGATGAGGCGGTGTGGGCGGATCGTCGACGCATTCTAAAAGGATTAGGTTATGTGGGTGCAGGCGCACTTTTAGGCAATGTTGCAACTAATAAGGCGAATGCCAACACCTTTGGATGGTTTAAAAAGGACGACACAGAGAAGTTTGTGCAAACGCCATTAAACGCACAAAGAACAGTAGATTTGCAAGATGAAAAAACGGCAGAAAGCGTTGCCACCACTTACAACAATTTCTATGAATTTGGCACAGCAAAAGAAGATCCCGCCGAATACGCACAAGGGTTTACTGTCGATCCATGGACATTGACAATAGAAGGATTAGTAGAAAATCCAATTGTATTGGGTTACGAAGACTTGTATTCCAAATTTCCAATACAAGAGCGCATTTATCGACTGCGTTGTGTAGAAGCTTGGTCCATGGTGATACCTTGGCTTGGATTTCCTCTACATCAACTTATCAGCGCAGCAAAGCCGCTGAGTAGTGCAAAATATGTGGCGTTTGAAACGATTTATTCACCTGAACAAATGCGTGGGCAACGCAATCGATTTGTTGGTGGCGGTATTGACTACCCCTACGTAGAAGGCTTACGGCTTGATGAAGCCATGCACGATTTGACGCTAATGGGGGTTGGCATGTATGGAAAAACACTTCCGCCGCAAAACGGTGCGCCAATACGCCTCGTGATCCCGTGGAAATACGGTTTTAAGAGCATCAAGTCATTGGTCAAAATAAGACTCACCGACAAAGAACCCCCTACCACCTGGAATATACTGGCAGCACATGAATACGGCTTTTATGCTAACGTGAATCCGGCTGTCGATCATCCTAGATGGTCACAGCGTCGCGAAAGACGGATTTTAGGGGCCGGATTAAATGCGCAGGAGCGTATTGATACCCTGCCATTCAATGGTTACACAGAAGTGGCAGATCTTTATGCCAATTTAGACTTAACAAAATACTATTGATGATTTCTTATTTCTCTCGACACATGACTTCTGTTATCCGCGTAAACCCGATATGGATAGTGGCGAGTCGATACGTAATTCACATCGCGAGCGTGCTGTATCTGGGGATCAACTATTATTGGGGGCTGAGTGGACAGTTACCTGGAGATCCGGTACAAGCGCTGCTGGACTTTTCAGGCATCAGCGCACTTAATTTGTTAATTGCAACACTGTTAATATCGCCGATCGCGCAACATTTTAAATTTGCTCAACTCATGCCCCTGCGAAAAACCTTGGGCGTTTACGCTGCCGTCTATGCCCTTTTCCATTTGTATATTTTCATTGCTTATGAGTTGGCTTATGAGTGGCTATTGGTCGCTCAGGAAATTGTCGAGAGACCCTATATCACCGTTGGTTTTGTTGCGCTTACACTGCTTGTGATGCTATTGGCAACGTCACTACAAAGCATAAGAAAGCGTATGAAATCGCGTTGGCAGAAGTTGCACAACAGCATTTATCTCATTGCCATTTTGGGATCTGTACACTTTTTATGGTCTGTCAAATCAAACATTACCGAGCCCGTAATATACTTAGTCATATTCGCAATATTACTCATGTTACCCAAAATCAGGCGTTCTCGTATTTTTTCTATGTTCAAAAAAGCACCATAAAACTGCGCTTTTTGACATATTTTGCGTTGGTGCTGATAAGTAGATTGAAATTAGTGGAATGAATTAAGAATGCTACCTACAGCGCAATAAAAACACGTTTTTCAGTTCACTCACCACGTTTTGTAAGTCTTCAATACACCTAAAAGTTGGATAATAAGTACCCTTTACCAGGCAAACTAGTACTTTTAAACCATTCAAGAGCAGGTTAAAATGTAAGCAACAGTGAAGAAATTACTGTAAGTCGCATGGAAGACTACCACTTAGGGACAATCGCATATCTAACCTCAGGAGTATGCGAATGATTTGTATCTGTTTTTCATATTACTTTGCACAACATTTTGACTTACACAATTAAGAGAATAACTATGATACGCGTAATGATTGGTGTGCGCTTTTGTGCTGTACTTTTGTTTTTAGTGAGTTTGAATGGCAACGTCTCTGCTAATGAGTCTCGCAGCCATACGCTCGCGCCGGGCGATGTAATATCAGTTGACGTAAAGAACGAACCTGAACTCAAGGTGAGTCGCGTGCAAATACCTGAAAATGGCACGGTATCACTGCCGCTGATTGGCCGCGTAGAGCTAATGAGAAAAACGCCTCAACAAGCACAAGCCATGATCACAGAACGCTATTTCAAAGACTATTTGAAACAACCAAGCGTAGAGTTATCCGTTGATCAGTTTCGGCCTTTTTATATTGATGGCAAGGTAAATGCGCCCGGCAGCTTCAACTTTTCGGAAGGGCTTACGGTATCGTCAGCGATAGAACAAGCGGGCGGATTTGCAAATGATGCGGATCGCGCAGCTATAACACTACTATTTGAAACCAGTCTTACTGGCCCCGTACCAGCAGGATTAGATGATACCGTTATGCCAGGAGACGTTATCACCGTCAATTAAGCGGTAAATCGTTTGGAAATACACATTGAATAAAACTTTTTCAACAAGCAGCGACAACAACACTACTCCTCGTCGCCAAAACAATAAAAGTATATTTAGTATTCTGCTGAATGCTAATTTTTGGATCGTCTTCACATGCATTTATGTTTCATTACTCATTGCTATATTTCTACTCTCCAAAGTAGAGCCTAGTTATAGAGTAAGCACGGATTTATTAATTCAAGCACCCGGTTCGAATGGTGCCAGTGAAACTACGACAAACACTGATTCAGCGTTTTATGACACGCAAAAAGAGATTTTGCGTTCTAATTCCGTAACGAACAAAGTCATATCAGATTTAAACTTAGTTAGGCGATATGAAGCACAACCCGAAATCTTTCGTGCGTATCACAGTATTCTCTCGCTCATAACAGGTCATACTGATTTCACGCAGTCAAATAACATTGGGGACGCACTGATCAGTGAGAAAACCCCATTAGAAAGACAAAAAGTTATCGCCAAATTACTACTTGAAAACCTCATTGTATCCAATGGCGGCACAAGTCATGTAATGCAGCTGAGTTACGAGAACGTCGACCCGGATTTTGCAACTGAAATTGTTAGCGCATTTACGTCTGCATTTTTTGAATTTAGCTTTAACACGCAAGCGGCGAACATTCGGCAAGCCGAGCAATGGTTTGAGAGAGAATCTGAAGCGCTGCTTCTCCAAGTGCAAAATGCCGAAAGTCGTCTTCGCATCGTCGAACAGCAAGCTTCAGGTCGTCAAAGCAACACGACCAGTCAAGACAATACAAGCAGCCAAACAATCATAAATGAGCCATCTTTCGACGATGTCAACAACGCAGTGATTGCGAAAATTTTAAGCGAATCTAATCAATTACAGTCGATTGGCAATGACAGTCGATTGGTCGGCATAATCGCTAACGACCCCTCTGTGCAACCAGAATTGAACGAATTTGTGAAACAACAAGAAGTTGTTGATGCCTATTTCGAAAGGTATCGAGAAAAACACCCCAAGATGATTGAAGCGCGTGCAACACTGAGTGACATTGGTAATCGATTGCGTCTAGCTGTTGAAAGAACGGCTATTTCAAATATGGGTAACCGTCAGGCGTCATCACAATCCAACATTACACGTCCCGAACCAATAGGTAATACACCATCGAGAAATGGCGCAAGTGGTTCAACCTTATCAAATCCACTTCCAAACGAATTCATTGACGATACCGTCGCTTCACTGAGACGCGAAGTTGAATCTGCAAAGCAAACCTACGAAGAATTCCGAAACAAGGCGCAAACCGTAGTCCAGTTAGCAAACTATACAATGCCATTGGTCAGTGTTTTGGACCAGCCAGACTCAGCGGTTCAGATAAAACCTCAAACGACATTTGTATTATCGATAGCAGCCATTTTGGGCAGCATTGCTGGCTTTTTGATAGTGGCGCTTAGAGGGGTATTTTTCGGTCGAATAAAAAAAGCAACCGACATAGAAAAGGGTACAGGCATTACCAACCTCGGCATTTTGCAAACACATCCTGACAAGGCTGAACCGCAAACACCTAATTTTTATTATCTTAAACGCATAAAATCAAACTTTATCAATAGCGTTGACAAGATCAGAGACAAGATACTGCAAGTCAATGTAGATCATCCGCCCAAAGTCATTTTGCTAACCTCGTCTACTTCCTCGAATAGCATAACGGAGCTCGCGTTAAATCTATCGGCAAGTTTCGGCAAACTTGGTAAAACGTTATTAGTCGAAACCAACCTAAGAGACCCCCATATTGGTAAAGTACTAAAAACACCCACGCGATCCGGTCTAAGCGACGTATTGATTGGCAGTACCACACTTGATGACGCAATAATCCCTGTCAATGGTCCGCAGGAGCTGAGCATACTCAATTGCGGAACAACGCCGCAAAAGCCGTTACAATTGCTGGAGTCCAGTACATTTCATGTGATGATGAACTCTTTTATCAATGAGTACGATACGCTGCTCTTGGCGGGTCCGTCCTGTGCACATCAAGCCGATATCGAATGCCTGTTGCCATTTGTTGATAGTGTCGTAATGACGGAACAAGCAAAAGTATCAACACTAAGGCAATTCAAAAAAGCAGTTTCAAAAATAGCCGACAATGGTCGCGACATCATGGGTACAGTGTTGTTAGAGCAACGCGCAAAATCTTCACGCCGTCGCAGTAAAAAACGCAGAATGCCCAACTTATTAAACTATTGATCGCAATGATTTAATTGCTAATCATATCGTCCATAGCTCATCGAAAGACACAGCGTTTAGGGCAAGATCATTCGTCAACGATAATACTGATAACTTCAGGAAACAGTGTTTGTCTGCTATTCACCACCAATGACGGGAAATTCACTTTCAGTGAATGAAGGTCAAATGAACTGTGTGTGATTGTTACTAAATAGCTGCCAGCGTCCATTGAAACATGATCATTGTTTTGCATTTCAGTCACTGGCGTACCCACAATTCGCGGATCGTCAATGTAAACAAAGTAATCTTGATTAGATGATGTGTAGGACACATACGCGCGGTTTTCATCGACGTTTTTCAGCACGTTCGCATCGTTTGCGTGGTGGGAAAACTTATTTTTATTATCAACCTGAATGGTCTTCACTAATCGATGTTCTTGGTTTTCATATTCAATTTGCAATACAAATTTTGCTTCAGCCATGTGGGCAAGAAAACCGATTAACACACCCATCGTCAATTTATAAATTTTCATTACGTCTTTTCCTACTTAACTGTAAGTTGCCACTCATAAGTAAAATTGGAGCTGATATCTTTTGCAGGATTTCTGATTTTCCCAGACACGTCCGAAATCTGCATAGCAACCGTGTAAGTACCTACAGGAAGGTCCAACGCGAGAGATTGCTTATTAAATGCATCATCTATCTCTACATCATCAAGGAACCACTTTAATTCTTGCAGAGGTGTGCCGAATGTAGGCGCTACCGAAAAGTTTGCACCATTGTTAGCATATACACTGATGTTGTTGCTATACGGCAGAATATAAGTCACTGCCCCTACTTCAGAATAAATCGATAGAATCCACTGTTCTGCGTTAACGACACCAAAAGGCTTGCCAGCTGTCCTCATAACGGAATCATACACAGGGCGATAGAAACCTTCAGAAGTAAAATAGGCGCCCTCGTATAAACCCACCTTTTGGTCGCCCGATTCGTTAGAAAGATTATTGCGATCGTCAATCCAGTGTGCCCAAGGCGCATCTTCTGCATTTTCTGAATTTGATACGTTTGCGAATGCACCTTGCTCATAAAACTGAAGGTAGTAATCAGATATTGACTCGTCGACATATTCATCTGCCAAGTTTGCGAAACTATGTCCGAGCTCGTGCATGGCCAATTCCGGAGACGTTCTATTATAAACCGCTAGCGAGTTGCCGCCTGAGCCACCGAATGCTTCCGCATTCACTACAAGTACTGATTGACTGACTAATGGAAACTCTTCCAACGCCGCTGCGAATACCTTTGACGAATTTGCGCAGATTAATCTTGTTATTTCTTTGCACGAATAGCCGCTATCAAAAAATGTCTCTGTCGTGTCTACGCCATATTCGTTATCCGCACCAGATTCTTGGCTCTCCCTATACACCATGTGAATATTCCATGCTGACATGTGCGACGCGATGTAGGGGTCATTATCAAACATCGCGTTAAATGCTAGCGCGTCTTGCATAAACAAGTCTTGTTGAGATGCGGTGTACCCATCGCCTAGTACAACAAGATGGATACCGGCTCCATTTCGGCTACCTCGAATCGTTCTTCCTAAACCACTTTCAGTCATCGGTAAAATAGTCATTTCCAGGTTTTGAAGAACGCTGGTGTTGCCATCAAAAAACTCGACCTGAAGCGCTGTTTCTGTAACGCTTTCGACATCGGCAACCGTCACTTCAATTTCATTGTTAGTGAGTAACTCTACAGACAAAATATCTGCGTTATTGCCGACCAGCTGAACATCATCTGGGTAAGACGACTCTTCGTCTGAAAAATTAAAAGCAATGGATGTTTTGCTTCTGCCGTCGACCACATAGTTTTGTTTGGTCATCGTAATCTTAGGGGCATCGTTAACCGGCGTTACTGTCAAATCGAAAGGCGCTAAAGTAACAACGCGTTGTTGGCTGTCGGCTACATGGACACTGATGTCTCTAAACGTTCCTGTGTCTGCGTTTGTCTGAGCAATACCAGAAACAACACCCGTCGTATCCACAGAAAGCCATTCTGGCGCATTGACCAGCCTGTATGTCAGCGATTCATCCGAAGGGTTTTTGACTGAAAGATTGAACCTGTATGATTCATCTTCAACTGTATTGGTTATTGGTGTGGCCGAAATTGAGTGAAGCGCACTTGATGTCTCATTGCTATTCGTAGCAACAAAGCCGGTCTCGGCATTACCACTTTCGCCACCGCCACCACAGCCGCTTAAAAAAACCAGTATGCTAGTAACAGATAAGAATTTATTCATACAACCATTTAACCTTTCTTAATCATTGAAACTCATGGCTTTCCTTTCCTACCTCGTATTTCATTAGGTGTTATGCGAGGTTTGTGCCACCGTTCACTCTTGAAAGGCATGGTATGTGCTAAGACAATATAACCATATGACCGAATCGATTATTCTTTTGACACTTTCGATGATTTCCGTAAAAAATCGGTAGAAGGCCTATGTTTGTTGTGATGAACGGAAAGTAGATATGCAAAGTACACCCTTATCTTGGATAAACATCATTAACCTCATCGCATCTATTTGTAGGGATATTGACTTAGCGACAGAAGATGAGTTAACCGCCGTTTGCAAGTTAATAGACCGCATTGAAAAACGTGAGGTATCGCCGGAGGATTTTTACCGCGCTTTGGGCACTTTCTTGCAGGGAACCGATAGCTCAAGAATGCTTATCGAACTCAATAAGTACCTTCAATACCATCGATTTGATGCGCCTCTTATTTATGCGCTGTCAGCGCAAAACCTTGCACAAGCGATAAACGATGTAATGAAAAATCAAGATATTGTGTTCGGTGATGGCACCAAATTTAGCTGTGTTGTAAAGGGAAAGTTTGCCGTCGTAACCATAACCAACGACGCAAGCTATTTTTCGCAGTGGCAGTATATCTTTGATGTCATATTAACCGTGTTTTTGTTTATTTCTCGGTCAATTGCAGGCAAAGTTTTCGATGCTAAACACCTGCGACTACCAACCTCTAGAGCGAACAGTGATGAAAGTGTCCTGCGAGCAGTGACGTCAGCCAACATAGAATACAGCGGCAATTCCCACCAGATCGTTTTTGACAAAGCCTGGTTAACCACTAAGTCATTTAACCATAGTCTAAACGAACGCAATCGGCTGGAAACTGAGCTTGATCAGCGAAAAGCCATAGTGAAAACCGGCATTCCGTTTTCAGAAAAGGTCATGACCGTTGTAAAACAAGCAGAATCGCCTACCAGCGTTACACTCGCGCACGTGTCAAAGCAGTTGGGCATTTCAGAGTCACATGCGCGCAAGAAATTAGCCGATGAAAACACCAGTTTTAAATACCTGTGCAAGTGGTGGTTGCTCGAAGAAGCGATTACTAAACTCATGAAAAGTGGCACAAAAATTGACGTGATCGCGCTTGAGCTGGGCTATTCTGAACGCGCACCATTTGAACGGGCATTTAAGGCGAATTTAGGCATATCACCTTCGCAATTTCGCGATGTCAGTGCACAATTCGGGTATGCAGATCGCACAAACATGTTCCGTTCGAGGGTCGAAGAGTTGCCGCCGTTGCCGGAAAGTTGCCGCAAGCTCTTACAGTTGCCGGAACAAAACATGACACTAGAAGACGTAGTTACTATTGTTGCTGCGGATCCGGTTTTTAGCGGAAGACTACTCGGCCTTGCGAGTCGCGCGGTTTTTGGTGCTAAACCCAAAACCTTAAAAGAAGCCATTGGGCGCAACTTAGGCTTAGAAAAAGTCAGACAGCTCGCGTTGGTTTTTTCGGCAAAGGACCACCTAGAAGGTATTGTTGACAACCTCGACATAGAAGCCTTAGTCAAGTCAACGGTTGTCAGCCAGATGATTTACAGCAAATGTCAAAAGCAAGTTTCTTTCGACACATCACAACCCACTGACGATTATGTGTTGTCGATGGGATTGTTGGGTATGTTTTTATTGTTTCACCGTGATGTCGCGTTGAGTAAAGAGCTTTCCAATATCTATAAGAACTCAGAAAATTTTACCGAATTCATGATTCAAGCTCACGCAACCTTGAACGTGTCCGTCTACAAAGTATCAGGGATCATGCTTGCTGTATGGGGCGTTAATGAGGACGTTGTCAAAGAGCTCAGTATTCAAGGAGATATACTTAAAGGTAAAAGCAATCCCGATAGTCGCTATTTACTCAGGGTCCTGAGCAATTCGATTGCCTTTTCTTGCGCTAGAAATACAACGGCGTCGACCATTGAATCAGACGTTTTTGAACCTATTAGTGAATCACTGGAAATCTCACAACTCACTGAATTTGCCTCTAAAGCGGCAGAATCTATTGGCGACCTGCATTAGATTCCGATCTAGCTAGACCTATTTTCAACTACCGCGGTTCTGACCTTTGTCAT
>JBCDMA010000015.1:0-23846 GCA_038744645.1 Pseudomonadota bacterium
GTTGCGCTTGAGTTACACGTTTTATTGCTGCCTTGAAAGAGACGTTTTTCTGTCAACAGTCCCTTTTTATGAGTGTCATTATATATCCAGCACGCCGTGCCCTCGTTGCGCTCATAGCGACGAATTTGGCGACCTAAACTGTCATAGCTAAAGATGGTGTTGTGATTACGTGCGGTTGTTTGCTCAATCAGCTCACCAAAGGCATTGTATTCATATTCCCAACGACCTTTAATAGTGTCATCCGTCCACTGTTTGTATCCATAACTGTCGTACTTTGTGCTCGTCTTAGTAGCTTTTCCATGCGCATGGGTTTTCGCCAGTGTCATGTTGCCGTAAGGGTCATATTCGTACTCACTGTAATGACTTGGGTTGGTGCTACTGCCAAAATTAATGTCTTCGTTTTCATCGGCGTCGGCGTTTCTGCCATACTGCCAGGCGGTAACTAACTCGCCAATGCCGTTGCGTTGCTCGACATGGTAATGCGTTTGCCCATTGCTGCGTTTTTCTATCACGGTTTTTGATTTACTACCGTTGCGCAGATATTTGTATTCCTCTTCCAGTCCATTAGGGTGCTCAACTATGCTGGGCCGGCCGAGTGAATCATAGGTATAGGCAATGTGGTTAGCGTGATAACCGTCCATGCTCGGCTGATGATGTTTCTTCAAGCGCCCGTCTTCATCGTAGAACCGCTGCGTAATATGCCAGCGATGGTGCATAGAGCGGGTTGCTGTGCCTGTTTCTCTTCCCCAAGCGTCGAAATACGTTTTTTTAGTCGGTGATAGAAAGGTACTACCGTGCTTGTTATCCACATTAACGTAGTATTTTTCGTTTTTAATAAAGCTTGATGTGCCAAAGAGAGCATGGGTAACACGCTCACTGCCATCAGGACTCTTGACTTTGGTGAGTGTACCCAATCTTGTCGTAGTGGTGTGCGTTTGCATGCCTGTAGGGGCGATAGTGGTTATTGTTTCAATTACACCGCTGGCATCTGCAGCCTTTTTGTGATTGTACTTGTAGGTAGTCTTATGGCAGGCTGAGGTAGCGTAGTACACGCACTTTTCGTGGAGAAAGCGTCCCGATTTATGGAAATTACTGGTGATGCGACGTGTTTGATGCTTGCCAGCGGTATCCACCCTGCCAGTGGTAGATACATTTACAGTATTGCCATAATCATCGTACTCATACGTTGTGCTGCGATCATAGTCCGATCCCACACCGATGCGCTCCTCTTTAAGCATACCTGCATTGTCATGATCGAGTTTATCTCGATAATAACTGAAAGAGGAGGTGCGCGAGATAGTGGTTGGTGTTGCGCTGCCTGCGCGGCGGCTTTTGGTGACGGTGGTTGATTTTAGTCGCGCATGTAATTTGGGCCAATATCCATCATAGTATGCATTGTCGGTGGTGGTGGTTTGGCGCAAACTGGAATTTCTGTCATCGACCACAACTGTGCTTTTTTTCAAACTGCCAGCATCATTGTATGTATTGGTTGTGGTTGTTGTTGAGACATGCCAGCTAGACGCAGCGCCCGTGTCGATTTGATGCGTCTCTTCCTCACTTTTGCTCACGTACGCAAACGCACCAAATTTGCCATTACCACCATGCAACGTGTTGGACTGTGCAAGGGTATTCTTCGCAACCGATAAGATAGCATTGCCTTTATATTGGATGGTTGCAATGGGCATGCCTGAGGTCGCAAAGTTGTTGCTTGCCCAGCGCTGGGCATATTTGGTTTCTGTGACAATATTGGTTTGTAAGTCAGTTGTGCGCAAGTACTCAAACCCAAGCACACCCCTACCTTTTCGATGCATGAGCAACCCGCCGTACTGGTATTTTACCCCGACGCGCTGCAGTTTGCCGGCACCATCTCGGTTGATGTCAGTGTGCACTTTATGAACCAGCTGCATGCCATATCGGGGCGAGAATACATCAATGCTGTTGTCATTGGTCGATGCGTCACTAAAATACACCGTATCGTCTGTCATCGGCGCATAATCAATGTCTGTGCCCACGCCAAACCCATTTTCAATCCTATTGATGGCAAATTGTTTGGGTGTGTTATCGTCTTGGTAGATATCCCAGTATCGTCCGTCAGCGACAAACATGTCCATATTGCCATCGCCATTCTTATCACCAAAATACATCGCATCGCCATGATAATCCCGATACCCTCGGTAAGTAAAAGAGACGGGGTTTAGGGCAGGTTTAGTGTCAATGTCATTGGTCGGGTGAGCAATGTAAAACTGATAGCGCGAATTATTTATTGGGCGCATGAAGTCTGCCCGACCGTCATAATTGAGGTCGATAAACTGCATTTTGTGGCGAAGATGCGATGCTACCGAGTAGCCTAACGCGTATTCGTTGGACAAGCGCTTCCCGGTAGAGAGGCGATAATACAAGTTGTTACCCCGAGCATAGACAATATCAGTAAGACCATCGCCATTGAGATCGGTGGCCCGCATATCATCAAGAGTACTATTACCAAACGTCATTTCTTGACGCATGCTCGGAGAATCTGCCGTGCCATCTGCCATGTAAAGTCGCCAGTTAGTTGAGGTAGAAACACTGCCACGATTGTTTACAGTTCTGGTCGTAATCCTTGCAATCACATCGGTGCGGCCATCGCCGTTGATATCAACAACGCTGCCGGTGCTGTAACTATCGGACATAAATCCTGAATATGTATAGCTAGATGCATTGGCGGGTAGCGAAAGCACCTCGACCTCTTCGCTGAAGCTTATCTTACTGGTACTAGAGGTATTGAGATAGGCAAACAGTTTGCCACCGCGGCGATACACAATATCTTCCAAGCCATCGCCGTCTACATCGGCTACATGAGCTTCACCATCGTCATAGCCATGTGCGATACGTCCTGTTAAGGCGATAGCGCTAAGAGACGTTGTTACATTTCGGTAACTACAACTGTAGCGCGAACTATGAGGTGGACACTGCGCACTCGTTGCATTGTGTTTTGCCTTATATTTAATGACGACATAATTAGCATCGTTGCGATTCGCCACCAATAAGTCGCGCCTGCCATCACCATCTGCATCAATGGTGAGTGCATGATTGCGCACAATATCGGACGCGCCATATGGGTAATTTGTGTTGATCGCGCTTGTCCAATGCGGGCCCAAGCGAATACGCCATTTACCGTGCTCAGCCCATACCGCATCTGCATAGCCATCCCCGTTGATATCCATGACGCGCACACCTTCATAGGATTCTGCGTCCATGCGCTTGTTGGACTGATCCAATTTAAAAGGCTTAAGGCTTGTAGATGGACCTACTAATGCTGGGCGTTGCCAGTCAAACCTGGTTGCTGGCGTGCAATAATTGCTGGCATCACATGCTCTAATCGTTTTAAGAAGAACCCTCGCTTCTGCTTGCGCAGGACTTTCATAAGTCATGGTGTATTTGCGGTATAGTTTACCGTCCACTCTGCTTTCGATGCTGGTCAATAAACGGTCGTCAAAACGATACCCACCGGCTAGCCAGCTGCGCGTTGCCGTTTTTCGAGTATCGTAGTTAAATTTTACATACGCATAGTCAGGCGCGTTTGTGTGCTTGTTGCGCGTATAGTTAATTTGACTTAGGTAGAACGTCCCAGCAGACCTATCTTCTTTATATCGATAGAAAAAATAGTTACCAGTAGTATCTTCTACCGATTCAAGTGCCCAAAAATGTGCTGCGCTGTTTTCGCTGCTGCCACCTGGCTCTATAAAGGCGTCAGGGCCATTGGTGGTGCATTGCGGATCGCCAACGGGATTACCATAGCACATGGTTTCGCCCGCTCGGGTATACACTATAAAATACCCGATACCAGCCTTGGCTGCGCCTTTGCGCGCCTTAATCTGCATGAAGTTGTCTGTTTCGGTATAGTAGAACGAGTTGTCCTGGCCATATGTGCCTGATTTGAGTATTAACCGCTGCCCATCCAGACAAAACTTATCACTGACTGTTGCCATCGATACTGCACCAGTTTGACCATCGGTAGCGATGGTCTTGGGGCAGCGCGTAATCATGCTCATCCCACCAATCGACCAGCCAACGCCTAAGTGCGAGTCGCGCGTGTTGGCGCTGGAGTAGTTCAATGAGACGGAGGGTTGAACACCGGCCGTGCCCGGCGCGATATGAATGGGGATACTGTAGGTAGCCGCCCCCATTTCATCGACACGAAACTGTCCATCGACGATGGCCGGTACGTCGGCTGCAAAACTATGCGTGTGAGAAAAAACAAACAAAAAGAGGCTAAAGAGCCAAAGAGAACTATCCTTCATAAGACTGCCTTCCATGGAGGTACTACATGTTGTTTTTTACCATAGAATCGGAAGAAGATAATTGTCAACAGTGGACAACAAAAAACGCCTAAATCATTGATATTCAGAACTTTGGTACAGTATGGATTGCCATTTATAGCGGTATAATGTGAAAAAATTCGAAGGTGTTGTGGGTAATTATTATGCCGTTATTTTATTCCGTTATTGTGTTGGGTTTTTTCACATTGAATCTTTTTACAACGCCGCTGGCTTGGGCGTCGAATATCGAGGATGTCACTTTACAACTGGTGCATCAAAAAAATAAAATCAAAGTTAAAGAAGGTAAGTATAAACTCGTCGCTCGGATCCTTGAGGCAACTTCAAATGACCATTGCGCATTTATGGGAGAAACCCACGTGGATGTTAAATACAAGTACCGACGCAAAGACCAAAACATGGTACTAGTGACAGAAAAAAGTCAGGACGGATATGCGTATGAAACGCTTTCACACACCCTGCTAGATACTCACAGAGGACGCGAAATCGTCTCATTCGATGCGCTAGATTGTACACCCTTTGTTCGTATTCGATTCATGCAGCAAGTTGAGGTCAACTGATTTCACCTATGCCCCGTCTGTCACCATACATTCGCTTCACTATGTGACGGGGTTGTCAAAACGAGACTGTTAAAATATCCAAAATAATCAGTTTCTAATAATGAAATTACTTTAGTATTGATAAGCGCTGACCACGGTCATGTTTAGGCGTTTTTTCAATAATTTAGCTTTAGCTTATTAGATTTATATGTCATAAATGCCATTAAGAATGACCTCATACTCTTTACGTTTTTGTTAATTTCTTGACAGAAAGAACAGGCATATAAATGATAAAAAAAGTTGTAAAAGCAATCATTCCATATGGTGTTTTATGGCTCATCAGAAAAATACGGAAAGCATTTTCCGAATCTGAACCTAAGCCTCTGGAAAATCCACCTTTACCAGAAAAACCAAGTGTTACCGCATTGTTCAATGGAAATGACACGATGTTTAAATCCCTGTTGCAAAAAGCAAATGTTTATGGTGAATACGGTTGTGGAGAGTCTACGCAATGGGTTCTTGAAAATACAAAAACTCAGGTGCTTACAGTTGATACGTCTTTGCAATGGATAGATGAGGTAAAACAGGGTTTAGATGATGAAAAAATGAAACGCGTTCAGATAAAGCACGTTGATTTAGGCGACTTAATGATCTGGGGGAGACCAAATAGTTATGACAAGCGAGATAAATTTTCTCACTATACGGATTGGATTTGGCAACAATCAGTAAAACCCGATACTGTATTGATTGATGGAAGATTTAGGGTCTGCTCATTTCTCACTTCACTTAAATTTGCAAATGAAGGAACAAAACTGATATTTGATGATTATACCGACAGGCCATTTTACCAAATAATTGAACAGTTCTTACCACGAGAAGAGGTGTGCGGCAGGCAGTGTTTATTCATCGTGCCAAACAGAAATAAAATTGATTTAGAAAGTATAGAAACAGAAATCATAAACTTTAGGCACGTTCTGGAATAAACGACGAATATCCCGTTGTGTGACTCATGTTTGAGCGTTCGATAATTCGGGTGCCTACAAACGATTAATGTATGCGCTTTATTACTTTACCGACCGCAATTATTAAATGATTGAATATCAAATCTAAGATTGTTGTAATACGCGCATTAAGTAAGACTGATTTTGATTATGTCGTTTGATTCTAGTAATAAAAATGAATCTTTGTGGACGCACCAACAGAAGTTTCATCCGCTTAGAGAAAGGCTTACCGAAGAAGTCCATGCAAGGCCGTTTGAGTCAATAAACGATGAGGTCGACGTTTTCTTGTTCGTTAAAGTAACAGGGGAAGGTGCCAGCGAACGCGAATTCACACATTTAAGAACGTTTTGTAACGAACAACAGATTGTGCCACCGCCGCTAGGCACCCGGCATTTCTCAGCCGAGTTAAATGACTTTCGCGTGCGCTGGGAACGGCATGGTGAATTCACCACATACATGGCGATCATTCCTACTTCTGGTGCTCTGCCGTTCAGCGAAAGCGTACCCGACGTTGTTTCACATTGGATATCATCCACCGAAGGGCAAATCATTGTAGCAACACATTTATCGGCGCGATATGCAGCTGATGCGGCCAACGCTATCGATTACGTGGAAGACAAATTTGTCGCTGAATCACTCGTAAGTGCAAAGGTTGCACGTGGAGATGGCCAAGTCTGGACCGACCTTCAAATCCATGATAGCGGCTTTAATCACATTTTTCTGATCAACACTAATCTTAAAGGCATGCGGTTAGGGCGCATTATACAGCGTTTGCTTGATGTGAGTACGTACCGGAATATGGCGCTACTCGCGCTACCCGAAGCGCAAAAAGCCGGTGGTGAGATCGCACAGCTCGAAAAAAATCTTTCTAAATTATTGGATCAGATCCAGGACTCAAATCAGCTTGCAACCAAAGGTAAAAAAGCCAATCAAAGCATTGTGTCTGATAGTGAAATGTTGCAGGAAGTTACTGATATATCGATGAAATTACAGAGAATTACTGCGAAAACAAAATACCGATTCTCAGCGGCCGATGCCTACTTTGAGCTAGTTAAGACAAGGATTACTGATTTAGGTGAACAACAAGTCGATGGATATCAAACCATTGGAGAATTTTTACAGCGACGAATGACACCGGCGATGCGAACCTGCCATTCTGTGCACAACAGGTTGGACGATCTCTCGAATCGAACATCAAGGGCAGTTGACCTTTTAAGGACTCGACTCAATTCAATATTAGAGAAGCAAAACTATCAACTGTTAGAATCGATGAGTAAACGCGCCAGAGTGCAAATGCGCATGCAGGAAACCGTTGAAGGTTTATCTATTGCCGCCATCACCTACTATCTCGTAGGATTAATTGCGTATCTGGTGAAATCTATCGATAAATCCTATCTTCCAATCAGTCCTGAAACCATCATTGGTATCAGTGTCGTTCCAACTGCATTACTTGTTTGGTTCGGCATTCGCAAAATGAAGCAAAAAGTATTGGGTAAAGATAAGTCCATCACGCATATTTGAAGGTCTTGTGAGAGGACTTACAGCGATAGCACATCAACCATACTGTTTTATCAGCTTTCCTACTTCAAAATCACAAAGGGCATTCACTGCCGCGCGCGGGTACTTGTGATCGCCCAAATCATCATAAAAGTGCTCACCAGCCCAGCCTTTTGTGCTTCGCATAAAACGTTCAACGCCTTTTTCTCCGCAGATTTCAAAGCAGCCCGACAGACACGTCGCAATGTAAGAATAATTGACCGGATGGCCTTCATCAGCCGGTACAACGGATAAGCTTTCACAAACATATACTGGATGTGTTTGCATATAGGCTCGAATCAGTTCTATTTCATCTGCTTCAAGACCTGAACTACATGCGTTAATACTGCCATTTTCTTCAACGGTACTCACAATGAATTCTTCCAGCTCAATATCAGCATCAGCAATTTGAGTAAATCGATAGTCTTGCTCGCGCTGCAAAAATTCAGGTGCAACCTCTGCCGCTAGCAGCAATGCATTAAACGATTCGCCGGCATCTTTCACAGCGCCGACATAGGTTTGAGACTCATGATACGCACGCGTAATCCAACTGCGAGACCAGTTGTGAATGGTTATCGACAAACCTGGGGCCGAGATTTGGCTATGTACATGTCTTGAATATGCACTTAATAGACTCCCGTAGCCTGACATCAAGGCACGGTTGTTACCAAGTGATTCTAGCTGTTGTAATTTTTGCTTTAATGCATCACGCATCTAGTGAGTGTTGTTTCTTATTGGTTGTTAAGTCGGCGTTCGGCTTACAAACTAAGCTATTGCTCATTCTTATTCAATGATATTTGGAAAATCTGTAATCCCTGCAATTGAATCGGCAATGTGCGCTAAAGCCATCGTTTATCGCAACATATCTGTGCGGTTTCGTGCTACTCTTGCTGCGTAGCCAGTCACGTGGTATCCGAGAAATGGACTTGACCGCAATCGAATAAATGGAGGGAACCATGACGGAAGAACACCATAAACATTTCAGTAAACGCGAGCTAGGTATTGCTCAAGCCATGGTTGAGGATTTTGCCGAACACCGTATTCCTCGCTTACTTAGCATCGAAGCAGAAATGATGGAAGGAAAACGCCTATCCGATCTGGACCTCATTTTTCTCAAAGACTGCCTGGAAATGAGTAAACAAGGGCCCGAATTTGCAGAAAGGCATTCAGAATACAAAGCGCTCATTTCCAAGGTCGCCGCGCTCTATCACCACATCACTGCATTAGCGTTGAAAAATGAGCAGTCTGAATAAAATGATGGTAAAACAAATGATAAGGAGAGCCCCGTGACCTTAGAAAGCTTTATTGGTTTGTTCATTGCAATGATCGTTGTCGCGGCTATTCCAGGTCCAGCCGTCTTTGCTATTACAACAGCGTCACTGTCTGGCGGGTTTAGGCGAGGCTTGAATATGACTGTGGGTCTGCTGTTTGCAGACTTTACCTTTATCCTTCTTGGTGTATCGGGTTTGGCATTAGTTGCAGAATCGTTAGGTGCGTTATTCACAGTGATTAAATACTTGTGTGCCATTTACTTGATTTGGATGGGAATATCGCTCCTTTTTTCATCACCGCAAAAAGGTGATCTAGAACAGGAGGCGGTCTCCGCTCGTTCAGATGTGCTCGCGGGTTTTCTGATCACCATCAGCAATCCGAAAGCGATTGTTTTCTATGTTGCTTTATTCCCTGCGTTCATTGATTTTAATACGATAACAAGTCTTGATGTTTTGGGGATCATGACGTGTGCTGCTATCGCGTTTAGTTCAGTGAATCTCGCGTACGCCTACCTTTCATCAAGTGCGTCAAAGCTTGCAAGTACATCGCGTGGTTCTAATGTCATTCGAAAACTCGCAGGCACTGTCATGGTCGCAACGGGAATTGGCGTAGCGACGCGTGCTCAATAACAATTTATCATGCATTTTGAATTGCTAAACGACTCTCATGCGCTGATGCTTTTGGATTTCGAAGTTCAAAATAGACGCTATTTCGATGATTTGATAGTGCCAAGAGACGCTAGCTTCTATTCACATGCGGGTGTTCAAGATCATATTTCATCATTGCGAAACCAACAAAACGGCGCGTCTTATGTGCTAATTAAAGATCTAACGATTATCGCCAGGGCCAATATCAAAAACATTCATCACAAAGAAATTGGAGAAATAGGTTACCGCGTCGATCAACATTCGACTGGCAACGGCATTGGCACTTTATGCGTTGAATATCTTATACAGCAGGCCAAGTCACTGGGGCTACGTCAACTCGTTGCCCATGTTATGGACAACAATCCAGCGTCAGAGAATGTCTTGCTGACAAATGGATTTAAGCTAACGTTATGCCTGCCAAATGCCTTTGAACATCAAGGACGCTGTCTACATGGTTATAAGTATCAAATCTTTTTCGATTCAGTGGCGTGCGCAGACAGAACTATCAATAATGTCGCATTACCAATGACGATATGAAAAGGCTGAATGTGTCTTCATACTGCGAGCAAACAGATATTCCTCTTTATCAATAACAGGTGAACCATAATTGCCTTCAAACGCCTTGTTGTGGTCGAACTGAACGGTTTCTTGTAATCCGGCTTCGTTAAAGAGTGATACCGTAGTTAACTCGTCATCTTGATTCTTGTTTATATCTACGAAGTTTTCATTATTGGCATTCGCACTACACTGATAACTGTATTGGGAAGGATCCTGAAACAACGTACCTCTATTGATCACGCCAGTTACGCATGAGAGGCCGGTATCAAACGCTTGTGACGTCGCGTTAATATCAAAGTTAAATGCGTACTCTTGTGTGTCTTTTAAAACGCTGTATTGAATATTAAAAGACTCAAGTATTTCGGTAGAAGATTCAAAGCTGACGGTTGCTACGTCCTGCACCGAACGAATATCCAAGTCTTCAGTTGTGTCTGACTCATTGTATTCAAATCGAATTTGATTGCTGGCAAAGGCAAGAAAACCCTCTTTGTCTGAAAAATTGAGTGAAAGCCCGATGTCAACGCCAATATTGTCAGGCCCTAAAACGCTTACTACGGCCACGCTTGCATTGCCTGAAATGGTTTGTGAATCACGGTTTAACTGGCATTTATCAAATGCGAACTCAAATGTATCGCTTACAGATACAAAACCCGAGTTGTCCGCGTCTGCATAGTCAATTCTGACTGTGCCTGCCTTACCACAGAACTCATTTAAAACAACCGAGGTATCGAAGCGGTCATCAAACATAAAGGGTATTAACAACTGACTGGTTTCAAGCAACGACTCCGTTTTAGCAATCGCGTAGATAGCTGCATCTATACCGTTATTTGCATCCAACGCCGCCGAGCTGCTGGGAGGAGTTATAGGGGGTGAATCAGGCGATTGTTCTGGTCCGCTACCGCTTTCTCCGCCGCATGAGAAGCACAACAAGGTTAACGCTATAGTTAAAATGGTAAGAGAGTATGGTTTTGAGTTCATTTACCTTTCCACTATTGAATTACGTTGCAATACGAGTTCACAACTAAACGCATTCAGTGCACGCATTGCATTATAACTACGTTCATTATTAAACACTGATACTGCAATTGTTAGGCCGAGAGTAGGAAGGACCAAAAATAAAAGGAAGTTTTACTAAGTGTTGATTTATGTCAGCACTGCAATTTCCAATACCCCTACACTAAAAACGACTCACTGGTATTCAAATACTCAGGTTGAGGCGTTCTATTAAAACGAATTAAGCGCAAAACTACCCAAAAAATAAAAGAACAGTTCTGGCGGGCAATGAAACAATTTTTACTTACCATTAAAGATGCGTTGCGTGACCTAGCGCCAATAATCCTAGTGGTGGCGTTTTTTCAGCTTGCTGTGCTTCAGCAACCTTTTCCTGAACCAGGCAAAATTCTCGTCGGACTTTTCGCGGTTGTGCTGGGTTTATCTTTGTTTATCCAAGGGTTACAACTCAGTTTATTTCCTTTGGGTGAAAATATGGCTGGTGCTTTAGTGCGAAAAGGCAATGTGTTTTGGTTGCTTTTCTTTGCATTCGCGCTCGGGTTTGGAACTACCATTGCGGAGCCTGCGTTGATTGCTGTCTCCAATGAAGCTGCAAAAATAAGTGCTAGCGCGGGCGTGATCGATAACAGTAATGATGCAATGAATGGCTATTCACTCGGTCTTCGCTTAACCGTTGCTTTATCAGTTGGTGTGTCCTTACTTGTAGGCGTTTTCAGAATAATAAAGGGTTGGCCAATTCATTTCATTATTATTGGTGGGTACTTGCTTATCGTCATTTTGACGCAGTTTGCACCGGCGGAAATCATTGGCATTGCTTATGATAGTGGCGGCGTAACAACATCAACGATCACAGTGCCGCTTGTAACAGCGCTGGGCATCGGTTTATCCACCTGTATCAAAGGGCGAAACCCAATGATCGATGGATTTGGGCTGATTGCTTTCGCCAGCCTTTTTCCTATTGTGTTTGTGCTGATTTACGGCATGGTGGTGTGAATATGGACGTATTGTTGACAGTGTTGAGCACTTTTTTGGCAACCGTCAGGGATGTGGCGCCTATTGGGATATTACTTTTGTTTTTCCAACTGATCATCCTTCGAGAACGCGTGCCTTATCTCAAACGTGTAATTGTTGGATTTGTCTATGTCGTGTGTGGTTTGGCTCTGTTCTTAATAGGGCTAGATCAGGCGCTTTTTCCGATTGGCGAGATCATGGCACAGCAACTTACTGCAACTGAATTTATTCAAGGTGGAAACGCTGGCGGCATGCTAGATACCGTTAAAGTGCATTGGTGGCAGTATTATTGGGTTTATATCTTCGCAGCAGCCATTGGGTTTTCTACTACGATAGCCGAGCCGTCGCTCATAGCAGTTGCAATCAAAGCCAATGAAGCATCAGGCGGCGCGCTCAGTCCTTGGGGTTTGCGCATTGCGGTAGCAATAGGAGTAGCGGTAAGCATTGCGTTAGGCGCATTTAGAATTGTGACGGGTACTTCGCTGGCGTACTACATGATGGTGGGTTATCTGCTCGTGATTATACAAACCATGCTTGCACCGAAAATGATTGTGCCATTGGCTTATGACAGTGGTGGCGTAACGACATCTACTGTCACAGTGCCGCTAGTAACAGCACTCGGGTTGGGCCTTGCTAGCACTGTTCCAGGCAGAAGCGCGTTGATTGATGGATTTGGATTGATTGCCCTTGCGAGTCTTTTTCCAATGATTACCGTTATGGCTTATGCGCAAATATCACAATGGCGAGGCAACCAAATAGTTGAATCAATTTCATAGGCGCCTGCTTCTGAAGGTTAAGACATCAAGCGTATTAAGGGGATTTCAATATGAAATTTAAACTCGTTCTGGCAATGGTAAGCGACAAGATCACCGATATTGTCGTAGAAAAAGCCCGAGAAATGGGTGCAACAGGTGCAACTGTGATCACCAGTGCGCGCGGCGAAGGAATACAGCCGACCAAGACGTTTTTTGGATTGACGGTTGAAGGGCAAATAGATGTGGCGCTGTTTATTGTTGAAGAACACATTAGTCGCAGAGTGGTGGAAGGCATTGCCGAAGCTGGAGAATTCGACAAAAGCAAAGGTTCTGGGGTTGTTTTGCAATTAGACATTGAAGATGCGATCGGCTTGAAGTCGCAGCTCAATGCAATCAAAGCAGAGATCGAGGAGCAAATATGAGTCAGATAAAGTACATTCCCGTTAGCGACGTTATGGAGCCTAATATACCCAAAATTGATGGGCTGACATCTATCGCCGAGGCAATTGGAAAAATGAAAGATGCGAACAGTGGTTCTTTGATTGTCGATAAACGTGACGATCGAGATGAGTATGGTCTTATCTCAATTGGCGACCTGGCGGCAAACGTGATTTCACCGGACTTTGCACCAGAAAGAATGAGCGCCTATCAGGTCATGAACAAGCCGGTGATATCTGTTGAATCGGACATGAACATTCGATACGCCATACGGCTACTGACCAACTTTAAAATTTCAGTCGCATTAGTAGTAAAACAAGGAAAAGCCGTGGGCCTCGTAAGGCTTCGCGATATGGTGTTTGCCTACACTGAATAACCGATGAATGGTTGTTATGGGAGTTTGAAATGCCTCGCGCAAAAACAAAAGCAGAGTTGATCAACACTGCAGAAAAGAATTTCTCTAAACTCTGGGAGACGATTGATGCAATGTCAGAAAAGGCATTGGCAAAGGAATTTGATTTTTCAAACGACGTTAAAAAGAAAGAACTACACTGGCATCGCGATAAAAATTTAAGGGACGTGTTTACGCATTTGTATGAGTGGCACCAACTCTTGATTCGCTGGGTTAATGCCAATATGGCAGGCGACAATAAGCCTTTTTTGCCTGCGCCTTATAATTGGAAAACCTACGGCCAGATGAATATGGAGATATGGAAAAAGCATCAGAAGACAACGTTGTTGGATGCTGAAAAGATGCTCAAAAAGAGCCATAAAGATGCATTGACCCTCACAACATCCTTTTCCGATGACGCCTTATTTACGAAACAGTATTTCAATTGGACAGGCACAACGACGCTTGGCAGCTACTGCATATCGGCCATGCCTAGCCACTATGAATGGGCGATAAAGAAGCTGAAAGCACATTCAAAAATGATTGGGTAGCGCGCCTCTCCTGCGCTTAGAGAAAATGGATAGCAAGAAAGGCAAAGAAAAATCCGATTAAATACGCCGTGCCAGCCAGACCCAAAATCCACCAACTGATGCTCCGAATGCGGCTGCATGCTCTGGCTTTAATTGGATCCGTTGGACAGGGCAGGGTCCTCGCTCGCCACTGCAAAATCGCTACTAGACAAAGCATCACCCCTGCAACAACAAAGATCGGTATCTTCCACTCAGATACGACGGTTATCCAGGGAGCAATACTAATAAGCCCTGCGAGTGACGCACCCAGTCCTATGGTTACCAGCAGGGCTGGTAACGCACAACACACTAGCGTGCTGAGGGATGTGAATAAAGAGAGTGTCGGTAAGACAGTTTGCCGCCACAACGACGGCTCAAGCTGTCTTTGCGAATCATTCATGACGGATTGCCCTGACATCATAACCCGAATCTGCAATCAAACTCGTTAACGTGGTATCGTCCAAGCTTTTGCCGTCATTGAATTTAATCGTGATGACTTTCGTATCTAAGTCGACATTGATTGAATTGATTTCTTCTTTCTTACTAAACACTTTTTCTAACGCCTGGGCACAAAAATCACATACCAGTCCATTCACGTCGGCATATACCACGTTTTTGTCTTCTGCACTGATTGCAGGCAGGGTTAAAACAAAGAAAAATGTAAGCATAGTGAGAGTTTTCATAAATATATCCTCATTAAAATCGGTAAATGTAGTTAAACAGCAGGTCACCCTTTGAACTGACGCCAAACTCAGTCATGAACACGCCTTTAAAAAAGCGCACTAGTGGCGTTGCAACAATTTGGTCTTCATTTTCAGGCATGTGGTCTATCTGCAGCATTAACCATGTGTGTAAATCGCCAAAGTCACCTTCATATGGCGCCCAGCCAACGCGTGCCGATTGCTGAAAGAAGCCAATATCATCATTTAATTGGGTGTAGCGATTGTTATAGGAAACGAAATAGCGTCTATCTTCCCAGTCGGTTGCCAGACCAAAAAATCCGCCCAATTCAGCATTTGCATCATGTGGTCCATCGCTTATTCCCAAGCCTCCTTTGACGTAGAAATTCGCTTGGCTGTCGAATTTATTCCAACGTTTTACAAGGTGGTTTATTTGCGCGGAATGCAGATTGGTATCAAACGCCCTCCAGCGTTCCAGTCGATATCCAACCGACGTCCATGCGGTTGGTGAATAATGCATGTGTATGCTGTAACGCTGGTCGTCCATCATCATCATGAGCGTCCAACCTTCGGGATAAGAGACCGGCCTTGCGTTGATGCTTGATATAAACATCAAAGATGCGCAAAACAGGCACCATTTTAAGCAGTTCATAGGGATTACCTTTCACAACAAAATCAAGCGTGAAAACACGCGCGAACATTAAACGATGTGAAAGAGTGTCGGTGGTGGCGTCGGTGGTTTGAGGTTGATAGAGAAGTGCAGTGTTTGGACACTGGCAAATCTCAGTGCGTGAAAGAGGCCCGATGTCAGTTCAGCGTTGTCTGCTACCACGATGTTTGGACTATGGGCAGCCTGATCGCAAAAACAAACACTTGAACAATGAGGTTGACTGCTAAGTTTCTCGGGTATAGACGAATGGCAATCCATATCTGACAAACTCTGTGTTAACCGTTCGTCATGCATGATTTCATCGTCTTCTACAAAAGGTGCTGAACACGCAAAAGCGAAGCTGTTTGTTGTGCTTACCACAACTAACATTAAGATAATGATTTTCACAATAGCTTCGGCTTTCATCTCTCGAAGATACCACAACCACCATTAGTTTGAAACACGCTTACGTATGGGAAAGCAATTCTTGTTATTCTCAATTACTAAGTTGGTTGTTGAATGTTGTCATTGATGTTATTCACTTCAACGGTGAGATGGGCAATCTGTGAATGCGCTGCTAAGAGTGACTTGTAGTACTCGGGTGTATTTGAACTTTGTGTCACGACAGCGATGATTGCGGAGTAATGCGTGGCATCAACTTTCCAAACATGAATATCGCTGACTCTGTCTTTCGTATTGTTTTCAACCGCTTCGATAATCTCTCGTTGTATCGATTCTTCAATATTTTTGTCCAGTAAGATAGGACTGGTTTGTTTTACTAATGCAACAGACCAACGGGTAATCATCACTGCCCCGACAATTCCCATCAACGGATCGCACCAGTTAAGTCCCGCGAGTTTACCCGCCAGCAATGCAAAAATCGCCAGGAAAGATGTAAGTGCATCAGCAAGCACATGCACATAGGCCGCACGTAAATTGTGGTCCTGTGGTTGAACGCGGGCAGCAGCGTCTGCGCGGGTATGTTGATGATGATGATCGTCTTTTAGCAATAGCGCGCCAACAAGATTTACAGCAAGCCCAACACAGGACACCACAATCGCTTCGGTGAATCTGATTTCTTGAGGTTCAAAAAAGCGGTGTATGGACTCCACCACCATGAATAGCGCAACAACTGCCAGTGCAATTGCGCTTGCAAATGCGCCAAGCACATTGACTTTGCCTGTACCAAAAGAAAACATGGGATTGTTGGCATTTTTCCTTGCGTACCGATAAGTAAACAAAGTGATAGCAAATGCAACCACATGGGTTGCCATATGCCAACCATCAGCTAGCAACGCCATTGAGCCGGAAATCGAGCCAAACACTATCTCTAACACCATTGTCACAGCAGTGATGATCAATACATACAGCGTGCGTCTCTCACCTTTTTCATTGTGGTAAGAAAAATCATGCCCGTGCTTCCAGTTTTCAAGGGAAGGTGACGACGACCGGTTATCCATAAATGAGATAATGAATCGAGTGATACTATCAATACTAATGCGCTTATCTAGGATTTACCAATGGGCAGCAGGCTTATTTTGATTCGGCTGTGCCGCGACTAGATAAGCGAATTTATTGATTTAGATATGTCAATTAGTGCGATATCGCGTGTTTTAGGTAGTCAATACGTAAAAATAGTGCTAAATATTTGTTAATGAAAAATATCGTTAAGGTTGTTTAGCGTTACCGAGATTCACTCTGTCAAAGGAATTACAGCATGCGTAACAAAGTCGTTTCGGTTCAAGAGGCCATTGCACTCATTAGGGATAATGACACGATCTGCAATTCTGGATTCGTGGGATGCGGTGTTCCGGAATATCTTCTGTCAGGGCTGGCGCAAAGGTATCAAGAAGCGGGACATCCGCGAGATCTGACCCTGATTTTTGCCGCAGGACAGGGCGATGGCAAAGACCAGGGACTGAATAAAATCGCTTTTTCTGGACTGATCAAACGCGTCATTGGTGGCCATTGGGGATTAATACCTCAAATGGGTAAACTCGCTACATCAAACCTCATTGAAGCTTACAATCTACAACAAGGCTGTATTTCGCAATTGTACCGAGACATTGCTGCGGGTAAACCTGGGACGCTGACAAAAGTGGGAATAGGTACCTTTGTCGATCCTAGAATTGAAGGCGGCAAGATCAACGACAGAACCACTGAAGACATTGTTGAGTTGGTCGAAATGCATGGCGAAGAATGGTTGTTTTACCAAGCCAATCAAATTGATGTGGCATTGATTAGAGCAACCACTGCTGATATCGCAGGCAATTTAAGCATGGAGCATGAAGCACTCACATTGGATACGCTAGCAATGGCAATGGCTGCGCGCAACGCGGGCGGTTTGGTGATTGCACAAGTAGAAAGAGTCGCTGAATTAGGTTCATTGCCGTCTCGCCAAGTCAAAATCCCAGGCATTTTTGTTGATTGCGTCGTCGTAGCACCGCAAGAGCAACACCAACAAACCTACGCAACTGCATATTCAGCAGCTTTTTCAGGTGAATACAGAGCACCGGTCGACCACGTAGAACGATTGCCGCTTGATGTACGAAAGGTAATTGCGCGGCGAGCAGCATTTGAGCTACCTGTGAATGGCGTTGTTAATTTGGGTATCGGTATGCCAGAGGGTGTTGCGCAAGTGGCGGCTGAGGAAGGAGTATTAAAAGCGGTGACGTTGACAGCAGAGCCTGGCGTCATTGGTGGATTGCCTGCGTCAGGTTTGGATTTCGGTGCCGCGACGAATGCTGATGCCATTATCGATCAAAATCAGCAGTTTGATTTTTATGATGGTGGCGGCCTTGATCTGGCGTGTTTAGGCCTTGCGCAATGCGACAGTACCGGCAATATCAATGTGTCTCGTTTTGGGCCAAAACTGGCAGGTGCAGGTGGGTTTATCAACATCAGCCAAAACGCCAAGAAAGTCGTCTTTATGGGGACTTTTACCGCTGATGGCTTATCGGTATCCATAAATGATGGCAAACTTCGTATTGACAAAGAAGGCAGAACGAAAAAATTTGTCGAACAGGTCGAGCAAATTACATTCTCCGGTGAGTATGCGTTAAAAAATGGCAAAACACCCCTTTACGTGACAGAACGCTGTGTTTTTAGGCTGGAGCCCCGCGGATTTGTCTTAGTAGAAGTTGCTGCAGGTATCTGTATTGAAAATGACATACTAAAACACATGGCATTTACGCCTATCATCGATGCGCCAAAGCCGATGTCTCCCTGCATCTTCGATGACGCAAAAATGGATTTGAAGGCCATACTCGTCGCACCAAGCATTGAGCAACGTATCCATTGGGATGCCAATCGAGAGTTGTTGTTCATAGATTTTGAGAACTATACCGTCCGCGATAAATCAGATGTTGAAGCAATACGCCTTTGCATAGAACACGAAGTCGCTAAGCTCAACAGACCCGTCAATGTCATTGTTAACTACGATGGCTGCGTCATTGATGAAGAAGTCGTGAATGATTATGTCGCGATGGTCAAATACCTGGAAAAAACGCACTACGACATCGTATTACGCTACTCATCGTCGGTTTTTACACGTGTGAAACTCGGGTTGAGATTTATCGAAAAGGGAAAAGTGCCAACGCTTTTTAAAGGTTAATGAGCAAGGGGTAGCGAGTTAAATGTGAGCGCTAGCGGGTATTGCGCAGAGGCAATTGGTTTTATGGCGCGGTTTGCTATTTAGATACAGCGCTGATAAGCGAAGTGGCACATACCTTGCGTCGTAATTCGAGACTTCGGACTGGGAGGTAAATCATGCATATATATCGTCTTGTTCACGCAGGGAGTCAAGTTTCTGTGCGGTCAAAGGATTATGGTGTTGAAGTCAACACTCGAGCAGATTTCCCTTTTTTTGCACTGAACTTTTGTGGTGAGCGCACGGCAACAGAGGTCAAACGCTGCCTCGACGCCGGAAGTGGTTTTCTCACTACATTTTATGGTGATTGCTATTTCTATCGGTGCGGTAGACGTTATTTAGCCAACTATATGCACGATCCTCACACTTGTTTTCTAG
Organism: Pseudomonadota bacterium; assembly: GCA_038744645.1. Taxonomy (GTDB): domain Bacteria; phylum Pseudomonadota; class Gammaproteobacteria; order Enterobacterales; family Alteromonadaceae; genus Glaciecola. The sequence continues at coordinate 19,401 of JBCDMA010000015.1, forward strand.
CCTACGCCGAAAAGACACGTGTATTTGCAGTACTGGATGGTGAAGGTTGGCCGGTCACGACCAGTCTTGCAGAAAGCAATACTCAGATGATCCCGCAATATGCGCTTGTAGAGCATGATTCGAACGTTATATCGTTGTTTCGATAGTGTCAGAATCATTACTATAAAAATGAGTTTAGGGCGATACCAAGACCAAAGCGTGTTTGCTTGTAATTATAATCAATCAGGCTATCGCCATATCCATCAAACCCAACGGCATATCCTCGAAGCTTTCCCCACAAAGGGAATGTCAGTCCCAATCGAATTGCGCCATTCTTAGTTGAAAAGTTTCTGCGGCCCAACGCAGTGAATTCCAATTCTCCCCAACGATAGACCGCGCCCAACTCGAATTTTCCATAGAAGTCCTCAATGTCAGGGTTATCGTCTCCATCTGGGTCAAATTCAAACTGTTTTTCATCTTCCTCCAATCGATACCAAGGTTTTAGCGAAATAGCCAGATTGCCTTTTTCCCAAAACATACCAGCATACACCCGATTCCAACTACGTGATAAGAGCTGTGAGCGACCGTTAGACTGGTGTTCAATACCCAGCATAAAGCTGGTCTTACCGCCAAACAAAGTGATGTCTGTCGGCGCGATATAGAATAATTCTGGTTGGTAATTTGTTTCTCTGAAGGGTTTTGAAATGTTTTCTGAATATATTTGCCACCATGCTTCAAGCGTAAATCCGAGGTATAGCCCGTCATTATCAAAGAGTATTTTTTGTTCATTGAGCGGTACTTTAAAACTGATTTGAAATTGCGTTTCTACATCTGAAAAATTCTCTGAGAAACCTTCAATAGGCCGGTAGACTTCCGCATTTATGGCATTGCTGGCATAGGCGGGCAAGATATAATTGAGTCGATGCGGTGTGATAACAAAGGCATCAAATTGTGATTGTCGTTCTTCTTTTAATCGATTCCTGAGCCCACTGGACGTGCTTTGCAGTGCAGCCTCATCAATCACTGTTGTCAGCTCAGCTTCACAGAGAAATTTGATCTCTCTGATCGTCAACGCCTCATCGGCGTTTTTGATTTTATCTAATAGGCATGCGTCCATGGCCTCTTGTGCCTGTGATTGCAGACTGATGATCGCAATTAGCATCGCGAATATGCATGGGTTATAAAAAATCCGTTTCAACATGGGGCCATTTTGTTTCCATTTTTGTTCCGCCCAGCTCACACTTAAAAACAGGCGCTTTCCGATTGGTTAACCATGATATAGCTTTAGAATATTATCAACTCTTTTTGATATGAACTGCGCTTTGATCATTGTGCTGTTGCAATTTGCAGGCTGGTCTTTATGCTAGGGTAGATGGGATGAAGGGTTAAGACAAAAATATGAAGCAGCAACCGCAGTACGAATGCCTTAATTACGCACAGATCGGCGCTAAAGTCATATCACCTGACATGAAGTACCTATTCCTCAATACCGTCCTGTTAACTGATCTAAACATGTGCCATGAAGACCTCATAGGCCATTCAATGAAAGATATATTTCCAGGAATCGAAAAGACCGACATCTATAAAAAGATAAGTCGTTGCCTCGAAACTGATGAAAAACAACGCCTGATAAATGAAGTAACCCGTGAAAAAAGAGGACGCGTTTTTCAAGACGTTCTGATCCAGAAGGTACCTGAAGGGGTCATGGTTTTTATCACTGATATCACCGAAAGCAAACATCGTGAACTAGCGTTACAAGCGCAAATTGATGGTCTGTTGGATAGCACTGAATCAAAGCAACAAGAGTCATCCCATACGGTTATTCAAAGACTGGAAGCCATTGGGCAACTAGCAGCAGGCATCTCTCATGACTTTAATAATCTGCTTGGCATCATCGATGGTAATCGGGAGCTATTAAAATATAAAACTGACGATCCTGACTTGCTGACGCATATTAATAAGATCGCCATAGCGACAGATAGGGCGCAAAGATTAACCAAGCGATTGTTGCGGGCATCGCGAAGAAGGCCGGACGAAACTACTGCGCCGAAAATGTCCCTTATTGGTTCATTACACAGAGCAAAAGCGTTGTTGCATGAAGTGACGCCAGTCAGTGTTAGGGTAAGCTGGAAGATAAACTTTGATTTTCTTGTTAGCGTCGATGACGAGGAATTCCAAGATGTATTTACAAACCTTTATATGAATGCCCTGAATGCGCTTGGCGATGAAGGTTTGTTAAACGTTGAGACCACTTATCAGCGAGACTTCGGTTCAGTGCATAAAGCCTTTACTCATAGCATACCCGCTGAAGCTGATAAGTATATTGTACTGTCAATAAGAGATAATGGTTGTGGAATTGCACCCGGCAATATCGAAAAGGTTTTTGTACCGTTTGCTTCATTCTCCAAAAAACAAGGCACAGGGTTGGGCCTTGCCATGGTGAGTGATTTTGTCTTAAAGAATCGTTACGGATTGACCATTGAGTCTACTCTAGGTGTTGGTACGTGCGTCTCACTTTGGTTTCCAGCGCAACAACAATGGCGCGCCATATCTGTCAAAAATGTAAAAGAAGACGCCCTAAAATCGAAAAGTCGACTCGTATAATTTCGTATTTTACGAAAATTTGATTGGTTTCTTTTGCATCCTAGAGTGTGTATCTGTGTTAAAAGCTGTTATCGTATAGGTCAGGTTTGTAAGTGAAGCTGTACGATTACGGATTGTGTCACTGCGCTTTATCATCCGACGTCCAATGTACTTGTCACTTCTATGACTAGATAATCGCTGTTTGGCATTAAAATACAGTATGTTATGGTGCCTTCAAGCTTGATTGATAGCCGATTAAAATAATAATAACATCTGAAAAGCTAGGTCATTACTTGTCGAATAAAAGAATAGTTGCCGTTGACGATGAAGCATCTTTACTTCATTTGCTAGCCGAATTTGGACGGCTTCAAGGCGTTGAGGTTACATGCTTCCCTGCCTGGGATGAAGACGTAAAGTCCCATGTCAATCTCTCTGAAGTGCTATTTTTGGATATGCAACTGCCCGGGAGCGATGGATTAGACGTGATAACTGAGCTAAGTGATGCCAGTTATGATGGCGCCATTGTTCTGATTTCAGGTGTCGATGAAGTCATGCTGGAATATGCGGTAAAGTATGCATCATCAAAGGGTCTGAACCTCGTTGGTTTTTTACAAAAGCCGTTCAATATGGATGATTTTTCTAGCATCTTAGCGGAATGTGAAAGTTTCGAGAACAAAGCAGCTGACAATGCATATCTCGCCAGTACACCTGAGTTAAATTACAAAGAAGTTAGAAAAGCGATTACCTCGCAATGGTTTTATCCCGTATTTCAGCCACAGATAAATGTTGAAACTGGCTCCATTGTTGGTATTGAATGCCTTGCCAGACTAGAGCATCCTTCATTTGGCAACATATCACCCACGCGCTTTATCCCGACGCTTGAAAGAAGCCGCATCATCAATGATTTTACAAAGGTTTTAGTTGATACTGCGCTTAACCAACTCACAGATTTATTGGAGGCGCATGATCATCTCACCATTTCCTTTAATATATCGTCGAAAACCCTCAATCGAGATACAGCTGTAAAACTGATAGAAATCATCAATAAATTTGACGTTCGGCCGGAGCAAATCGTGTTTGAGGCAACGGAGACATCGGCACTAGATATTTCAGAAGAAACAGAATTTGCGCTGACTAAACTACGATTATTCGGTGTTGGGCTGTCTATCGATGATTTTGGTACGGGCTATTCAACCATCAGCCAAATAAACAAACTACCATTCAATGAGATTAAGGTCGACCAGTCTTTTATTCAGCATATTGCGGATAAACAAACCAGTCGCGCGATTGTCGCATCAACCTGTCAATTAGCACACAATTTAAACTATAAGTTGGTTGCAGAAGGCGTAGAAACACTTGAGCAGCTTGCATTTTTGAAGGAACATAAATGCAAAGTGATACAAGGTTACTTGTATTCAAAACCTTTAAGCATTGTACAGTTGAGGCAATTTATTCAGCACTTCAATATTGCTGTGTCATAATAAAAAGAGCTGATACCTAAGCACCATCCGCAATCTAAAGGCTTGGAGAAAACAAAGAGCTCACAACATGGCGCTATTAGAACGTTTGCAAGATAAGGGGCTTCTAAAAACCGATTCCTACATTGGGGGTAAGTGGCAATCCAGTACTAAGACGTTCTCTGTTTACAATCCTGCAGCAACTCATCAAATCGTTGAAGTCAGCGACGCTGAATCCACCTTGGCAATTCAAGCCATTCTTAGTGCACGAGATGCATTAGACGGTTGGAAGCAAACCAGCGCAACTGCGCGAGCCAAGGCACTGCTGCGTTGGTATGCATTGATGATAGAGGCGCAATCTGATCTTGCGACCATCCTGACATGGGAGCAAGGTAAACCGCTAGCAGAAGCCGCTCAAGAGATTGCA
>JBCDMA010000016.1:0-23645 GCA_038744645.1 Pseudomonadota bacterium
ACATTCCATTCGCATGCATCAGATATCAATGCTGATATCTCGAAAATCTTGGAAGACAGTGACGGTACTATATGGTTCACAAGTGTATCTGACGGTATTTTTTACTTAACGCAGGAGCAAAAAATAGGGCATCTGACACAAAATCCTGCGCAACCTTCATCGATTACCTCAAATAGTATCTACGATATTATTGAAGATGCAAATGGTGTTTTGTGGGTAGGCACGTTTAATGGATTGAACAAGTGGAATATGGCACACAAGCGTTTTGACTTACTAAGGGTGACGGAAGATAAAAGTCGAAGCTTGATTGGTCCTAATATCACAGCTATCGATTCATTTGAAGAGTATATCTTTATTGCTACTACAGATGGATTGAGTATCTTTAATACAAAAACTGGATTGACAGATAATATCATGTCAATCGAAGGTGAGCCTAGCTTAAGTCAAGACACAGTAATGTCACTTGAAGTGGTTTCTGAAAGTGAAGTCTGGTTAGGGTATCGTTCAAAAGGTGCATCAAAATATAACATGCTAACCGGTGCATTCGAGCACTTCACTCCTGCTCGGGGTACTGCCGGGAAACTGCAATCCGGTGCAATAACTTCAATACTGCAAACGAAAAACGGTACGCTATGGCTCGCGACTTATGGTGGAGGTCTGCATAAGTATGATCGTAAGACTAAGACATTCTTGCAGTACTCCAGCGAAGAAGATGATGACTTTTCGCTGAGTTCAAATCGACTTATCAGCATTACGGAAGATCAAACAGGGCTGCTTTGGCTAGGTACATTTGACAATGGTGTTAATGTACTCAACCCATCAACAAACTCCGTTTACCGATTGGGCGATAAGACAAACGAGAATGCAATAACACATTCTAGAACGGCTTGGGTCATCCATGAAGACAACCTCGGCAATATCTGGTTTGGCACTCAAGGGGAAGGACTCAACTATATAAGGAACGAGGATTACGAACGGGGAATTTTTTCAATTAATTCCATTACGCGCGCAGATGGACTACCCAGCAATGTGGTGTTTGGGATTTTGGAAGACGATAGAGGGCGACTTTGGATAAGTACCAACCGAGGAATGGCAAAGTTAACGATAACCACGGGTGAAATGGTGACTTATACAGAAGCTCATGGGCTTCTAAGTCGAGAATTCAATTCTGGTGCTTATCATAGGGCAAGTGATGGCAAGCTCTATTTCGGTGGCCCCATAGGCGTAACGACGTTTTATCCTGAAAGCATAAAGCCCAGCAACTATTCTCCTCCTATTGATATTACTAATATACAGATACTCAATAATTTTTATTCTGTTTCAGAATTAAAAAATGAACATGGCGTGCTCCAGTTTGGTTATGAGGATTATTTGATCGGTTTTGAATTCGCGTCGTTAGATTACGTGTCTCCAAATGAGAACAAGTACAAATACAAGCTTGAAGGATTCGATGCTGATTGGGTGCAAGCTATCGATACACGCAGAGCAACCTATACCAATTTGCCACCAGGTGCTTACGAGTTTACCGTGATGGCAACCAATAGTGATGGTGTATGGAATGAATTGGGGCAAAGCATCGGCATTGCTGTGCAACCACCACCTTGGCGCTCATCATGGGCATATATCATTTATTCTTGCTTGATCGGCATTACAACCGTCATGGGGTTCGTTTACATTTCTAATAAATCCGATTCCCAACGCAGATACCGTCAAAAGTTGGAGGAGGAAGTGAGTCAGCGGACAGAGCAGCTCCAGCAAGCAAATGAAAAACTGCTACATGCTAGCATCACTGATCAACTGACGGGTCTAAAAAATAGGCGTTATCTCATAGATGCGATGCCAGACTTATTAGATGGGTTGATGAAGAAACTAGCGTTTTCAACAGAAACCGGAATTTTGTCAAACACAATGGGACCAAGGCTGTTTTTCCTAACATTTGATATGGATGGCTTTAAGTCCATCAACGACACGTATGGGCACGATGCTGGTGATCAGGTGATAGTGCAGGTGGGCAATATTCTAAAGCAACTCACCCGTGAGTTAGATATCGTAACGCGATGGGGAGGAGACGAATTCCTCATTGTAGGCGAGCGCGACGACATAAACGAAACGAAATTGCTGGCAGAGAAGATTCGTGCCGCCATTGCCGATCATCCATTCGACATCGGCGAACCTAAACCTGGTAGATTGACATCTTCGCTCGGGTTTTCAGTCTATCCATTCTGTGTGCAAGCGCCTGACGCAATGAGTTGGCAACAAGTGCATTTATTGGCCGATAAAACGCTATACAAGTCAAAAGAAGCGGGCCGCAATACATGGACGGGTGTCATCCGAACAAATACTATCGTGACCTCTGAAGTAATAGATACGGTCAATAGCAGTATTGATGATGCTATTGACGAAGGTTATGTCACTTTGATGCGTTACGAGCCACAGATCTTTAAGAGCTCAAGTATCAGCGTCTAGAGCCACCCTTTAGCTAATTCTTATTCGACGCACTCCATGATCTCGCCATGCAGTGCTTTGAATTGATTGCTGACTTTATGGTTTGGATAACCTACAACCAATGGTCGCTGTTCGGCGTGAGACTCCTTCACTTTGATAGCACTGTTTATAAACGTATCAAATAGAGGCAGTTCTTTTTCTTTGATTTGCGCGATGAGTTTTTTGGGATAGTTGGCTTGACTGGTGAATTGGTTGATTACAATGCCGACAAAGGTCAAATCGGGGTTATGGTCAGTCTTTATTTCCATGACATTATCCAACAAACGCGTCACTGCTTGTACTGAAAAATCGTCACAGTCTACGGGCACAATGAAGGCATCCGCGGCGATTAAAGCGGCTTTTGTGTAAAAATTAAAGTTGGGTGGAGTGTCAATCCATATATCATCATAATCGTCCTCTAGCGCTTTTAATGCATCGCGTAACTTGAACATCTTATAACGAGTTTCCAGTTCGCGTTCAATATTTGCAAGCTCCTTGGAAGATGGCATGACGCTAAGTTGTTCAACAACACTTGAACTTATGAAGCCTTCGGGGCCTTGATTTTTATTAAACCAACCCGCCACCTGTTTAAACATACCAGCGACATTTGGCTTTTCATCATCAGTTTCGCATCCTGCATAGTAGGTACTATTGCCTTGGGCGTCTAAATCTACCAGTAAGGATTTTTTGCCCTGTATTGCCCCCATCGCTGCCAAATTAGTGCAAATCGTTGATTTTCCTACACCGCCTTTTTGATTAAACACGACCCATTTCATGCATTTTTCCTCTTGGTTTTTATTGGTTTTATTATTTGCCAAGCTAGCGACTTGCTGAAAAATTCAAGAGCAACGATAAACAAGCCAAGTACTGAGCAAGCGATTGATATGATTACAGTATATACGGTCTATGTCGAATTAAGATAAAAAAGAAACAGTTTTTGTAAAAAGTGTTTCGCACGCTATATGCACGTTAGCTGCAAATGGTTTTCTTGAATTTGTATAGCGTGGGTTCGCTTACGCCAATGAGGCTTGCTGCTCGCGTCATGTTGGACGTCACCTTTGTCAAGACAGCAATAACAACGACTTGTTTTAATAGCGCAAGTGGCTCTTTTAGGTGGACTTTAGATAGCGTAATCATATCCAACAACTGGGCGATCTCATTCCATGCGCATGGCAAAGTGGAAGGAATGCGTGATTTTTGATGTTTGTGTGCTTTTCGCCGGGCTGTACTTATCGGGATGTTCAATTTTTCAGCAATCTGCTTGTTTGTTTTTGATGCAAGTAGCAGTTGTTTGAACAAATGGGATTCGATTGTTTCGCCTATATTGAGATTACTGTGTATTAGTGAAGATTCTATTTCTGAGACAAACCGAATCAGTGATGATTCTAGCGCACTCGTCCATTGCTCAGCGGACATTTGAGGACCGCTATTCTCAATAGGATCTAACGCATTTGTCTTTATTGCATCTGTGGCAATGTCAATTGCTTCGCGTTTTAATACTTCATTACTGGAAGTATCAGATGAGATTCTTTCATTGCCTATTTCTTTAGTAGACACTAATTCAGTAGCTGTATCACCCTGAATAACTGCATAGTCAAGTGTAGTTGGTTGTGATTGTTCTGCTTCATTGGATACATTTGAATATTCTTCAACCGGATCTAGATTTAGTTCATCAAATGAGATTTCTTCTGTTTGACTAAGTAAGCACGCTTGCATCAATCTATTCTCAAGTTGCCTTATATTGCCTGGCCATCGATACTGTTTCATCCGTTCGATAGTGTAATCGGATAGAAACCGCTGTTTGATATCATATTGATGACAAAACTTGTTGATAAAGTGTTTGGCCAGTAATTCAATATCGTTCTTTCTGTCCCTGAGCGGCGGATTGTTAAGGGTTATTACATTTAGCCGATAATACAAATCTTTTCTGAATCGACCTTGTTCCGCTTCGTGCAGTAGGTTTCGGTTTGTGACTGCAACAATCTTTACTTTGACTTTCAACTGCTTAGTACTGCCAATCGGTGTGAAATGCTTCTCTTGCACAAACCGCAATAATTTAGGTTGCATCGTTAAAGGCAACTCGCCAATTTCATCTAATACTAGAATTCCTCCATCTGCGGCGAGGATTTTTCCCTTTTTATCGGAATTGGCACCGGTGAAAGCGCCTTTTACATGGCCGAAGAGTTCCGATTCAATAAGCGTTTCAGGGATTGAACCGCAGTCTACAATAACAAGTGGTTTATTATTGCGGTCACTTAAACTGTGCAGTGCGTGTATGAGCTTTTCTTTTCCGGTGCCGCTTTCGCCTGTAATTAACACTGTCGTATCCGTCTGTGCTGCTCGCTGTGTGTGCTTTAATAGCGATTGCATCGCATCGGAGCGATATATCAACGCGCTTGATTTTAAGCCTGATTTCAACTCATTCAGCTCTTTTACAAGCGTTGCATTTTCTTCTTCTAACCTTCGACTCAATTGCTCTTCAAGCAGGCTACGTTTTAATGCTTTACCAATTTGACGAGCGAAACCAGCGAACAACATGATGGAGTCGCGAGTCAGGTCAAACTTGTGTTCTTCGCCAACGATAAAGAAGCATTCTTCAACTTCGCCACCGAGCGGCACTAACAAAGAACGCATATTGCCTATTTGTTGTTCGTGCTGTTTATTCGACGATATTGCTTTTGTTTTTGCTTGAACGAGTTGCGAGTAAATAGGTAAATCGCTAAGCGCTACTCTCTTTATTTCGTCAATATCATCGGTTGCCACTGCAATATCATGTTGATTGAGGGGATCTGACGACACTACGCCAGCAAAACTAAATTCAAAGGTATAAGCAAGGCGTTCTACAACATTTGATACCAGATTAGTAAAGGCATATTCGTCAGCGATGATGGAAGAAATATCCCATAGCAACAGCATGTTCCTGTAATTGGTGACGTTGTCGGGTGTAAATATTCCGCCTAGATGGTCAAACTCTTGTTCATCATATAGGAATTTTCCCTGTTCCCAGATGACAAATGATGGTTTCTCGGATGATTGCGCGGCCCTCAATGCTTGCTCGGCTCTCGCAATCAAAACGCTTGATGCTGAAAGGTCTTCAACGGTCAGCGCAGAGTGATTCAACATCGCCGCACCAATATTAAACCCAAGCCGCAGTGCATTGTTCAAAAACGTGTGTGTTTGCAACGCTTGATGCAAATTGTTGGCAATTGTTTTGCACCCTTCAATGTCACTCATATGCATTGCTACACCGAAGAGTGCTCCACCAAATCGGCATGTGATGTCATCGTCACGGGTTTGTTTGTCAATGATTTCTGCAATTTCATTTAGTACCACATCACCTCGTGCTTGCCCAAATTTGCGATTTACGCCCTGAAAATCCTGGCAGTGGATCATGCACAACACGATATCGCCATTCTTGATATTAGCATCAATAATTGACTGCAAAGCTGCACGACTGTGTAGCTTCGTTAAACTGTCTTCTGTATATTTTTGGTAGTCCGAAAATATGACATAACTTTGTACAATTGCGGAGAGCGTTAGATACAAACGCGAAATTTGAGTCGTTTCATTGATTTGCCCCTCCAAAAATTCAATAAACCATTTTTCAAAATCGGTTTCTGAAACGAGATCAAAGGTAACCTCAACGGCCTGCTGATGAAGCGATGACACGACTTTGCGGTTATTTTTATGCTCAGAAGAGTGCAATACTTCGGATTGTTGAACAACGATCTGTGCGTAATCATCGTGGATCAATTGGATGTCAAACTGAAATTTGTCAAATACAATCGAGCGAGCATAGCTAAAACTATCCGCTGGTTTTCGCAGCGCTTCTAATTGCTCCTCGTTGATTGGGCTACAGGCTATCTTATCAAGTACACAACTTCCGCTACTTCGCATGCGCACGAAATCACATCCGACAAGGTCTCGTAGCAACACTAGCATTGTCCGTTTCGCATCGATCATCGGCGACATGTTTTTGATTTACTTATAAGAAAAAAACCTAATATCCATTAAGAAATTATCGGCAAAATTATTGATTTGTTTATAATTAATAAAACACTATTCATTTAGGATGCAGAGTGTTGCAATTTAGTGGTGATCGCGTTTTTTCCAACTCGTTGGAGACGTCGTAAGTTCCTGTAAAGTTGTTTTTTAACAATGTTTGATATAGCGTCTTTGATTCAACTTTCTTAATGTATTCAACGAAGCTATGTATAGTAAGTGACGATTCATAGCGTTAATGTGCTCATGCAACTTAATCCTTTAAAAATACAAAAAAAAGTGCGATTGAATAAAACAATGACGAATCTCAGCTAAACGCATTCTATGTCAGCGAAAATCACCTTTCCTTGGTATCACTTTCTGTTGTTGTGGATTTACACAGCAATTTTGTTTTTATGTCTTCCTGTAATCGTTTTTTTTATGCGAAAGAAAATAATAAACAAAGGGGATGAATCCGAATTGCAAGGAAGGCGCGTCATAGAGCGCCTGGGAGTACTACCGAATCATATAGACAGCACTCAAATCCTGTTTCACTGTGCCTCGGTTGGCGAGATAAATGTTGCAGCGCCATTGATCGGTCACCTCTTTGCTGACGACAGCGAATTACGAGTGACTATTTCAACCACGTCCCTGACAGGTGCGGTATTGGCTAAAAAACTGTTTGGTGACCGCGTACAACACTGCTTTTTGCCTTTTGACCTTCCCATTTTTGTGAATAAGTTTTTAAGGCGCCTTTCGCCAGCACTACTTGTGGTTACAGAAGTGGAATTTTGGCCAAATTTACTTCAACAAGCCTACAAGAAGAAGATAGCGTCTGTGCTTATCAATGGGCGCATCAGCAGTAAATCAGTATCAACCTATATGAAGTTGCATGGCATTTACAAACACACATTAAGAAAATTCGATATTATCTGTGCCCAGAGTCAGCTGTCCTATGACAACTTCTTACGCATTGGTGTCTATCAAGCGAGACTGCAACTGACTAACAATATTAAATTCGACTTGCAAAAACACGTGTCAGACGATGAAAAAGCCCAACAATTGTTGAAACTCTTCGACATAGAAAGCGACAAGATAATGGTGGGTGCCAGTACGCATGAACCGGAAGAACAGCTATTGCTCGCCACATTTTCATTGTTAAGACAAGAAAACAGCAATTTAAAACTAGTACTAGTGCCGCGGCATCCGCACCGATTTGATGAGGTTTTTACATTGTGTAAGGCAACGGGGCTTTCTGTAAACAGGTTATCGACAACAGATTCACTAAGCACTGAGCCATCAGATATATGGGTCATTGACAAGATGGGGTGGTTGAAAGCATGTTATGCTCTTTGTCAATTTGCATTTATTGGCGGCAGCTTTGCTCAAAAAGGTGGTCATAATGCGTTGGAGTGTGCGCTTTACGCAAAACCAATGGCAATGGGTCCTAGTATCTTCAACAATCCAGAGATATGTAACCAACTCGCATCTGTAGATGCATTAGCGATATGTCAAAGTCATGATGAAATGACAGACGTTTTTCAGGCTTTGCAAATGGATAGAGATTTAGCTAATAAACAAGGCTTAGCAGGTGCAAACTTATTGGCGTCAAATGCTGGAGCGACTGAAAAAACGCTAAATATAATTAAAACGTTAATCTAATGTGCAAAGCGTGCCGTCATTTTTGAATATATATGATCACGTTTAATTATAAGGTCACAATGTTAACAACGTTGTGCCGTAACAACGAACGTTACCCTTATTATATTTGTAAAATTAATGTTAATTATTGTAAATAGCCTGCTTTATCATTCTGACTTTGCTGTACTTACGTTGAATGTCCGTTTTTTACTGCACATGCTGTAAGTGTCTCACAATGCAAGGTTTATGCATAAAAACGGATGAAAAAGCAAAAATTCATCCTATATTTCTTGATTAAACTTGTCTTTGGTCAAATTTTTACATGTTTTAAACAAGTATTCCCACCAAAGTAGAATTACCTCTTTGAGTTTTAGGGTATATAAATGACTCAATCAATGAAACGATTATTCATAATAGTAATAGAGTAAACATAATAGGAAGTTATCTCATGTCAAGAGTAGCATTAGTAACCGGCGGTACCAGGGGGATAGGAGAATCTATCTGCACGACACTAAAAAATAACGGCTATACCGTAGTTGCTAACTACGCTGGAAACGATGCTGCAGCTGCGGCATTCACAGAACGCACAGGTATCGCAGCAGCTAAGTTTGATGTATCCGATTTCGAAGCAGTACAGGCTGCAGTTGGAGAGATCGAAGAAACCTATGGTCCAGTTGATGTATTAATCAACAACGCTGGTATAACACGAGATGGCACCATGCACAGAATGAGTTTCGATCAGTGGGACGCTGTTATACAAACTAACTTAGCTTCTTGTTTCAACACAAGTAAAGCAGTCATTGAAGGTATGCGCGCCAGAGGTTTCGGACGAATCATTAATGTTGGTTCGGTCAACGGTCAGGCTGGTCAATATGGTCAAGTTAACTATGCAGCAGCAAAATCAGGTATACATGGTTTTACAAAAGCGCTTGCACTTGAGAATGCAGCAAAAGGAATCACCGTTAATGCCATTGCACCGGGATACGTTGACACGGATATGGTAAGAGCCGTGCCTGAAGAAGTACTGAAAAAGATCATTGGAACCATCCCTGTTGGTCGTTTGGGACGTCCAGAAGATATTGCAAACAGTGTATTGTTCCTAGTTGATGATGAATCTAGTTTTATAACGGGCTCAACACTGTCTATTAATGGTGGCCAACACATGTACTAAAGCCTACGCTTTTAGGAACACACCAAAAAGAAAAGCCCGATTAGGGCTTTTTCTTTTTTTGCAGACGATAAAACTCCTTTAAGGCTCATTTATAATGAGTCCATGCAAGCATTCTTAAATCCCATTTATCGCCGTAATTAAGGGGGGTTTAACTATTTGGGTTACTTGCCAATGTTTCCAATAATGTTAGGGTTTCATTAGATGGAAAACCATCAGCTACTAGTTTATTAGCCGCTTGAAATTGCCTTATTCCATCTCGAGTAGCAGGCCCCATTATCCCGTCAGTGCTACCAACATTAAAACCTAGTTTATTGAGACTACCTTGAATTTGAGCCATTTTATCAATACTAAATGTGCTTACTTTTGGGAGGGATTGAAATAAGCCTGCGCCACCCCGTATCCGCGTTGCTAATCTCCCAACGGCGATGGCATAGAATTCCGAGTTATTCCACCGTTTAATAACGTTAAAATTATCATATGCTAAAAATGCAGGACCCTCATGACCCGAAGGTACAATGAGTTTTGCCATGATATCTAGTGTACCCAGCGGTTCATCATTTGTTCTCAGGATGCCGAGTGCTTGCCATTCACTGAGTGATTTCGTGTCACTATTGGCTAGGCTGTAATCAAAGTTTTGAGGTAGTTTGACTTCTCGGCCCCATCTAAGGCCAGCTTTCCAGCCGAGTTTATGCAAAAAATTAGCAGCGCTTGTTAATGCATCTTTTTCACTTTCCCACAAATCTGATCGGCCATCGCCATCACCATCAATTGCATAGTTAGTATATGAGGAAGGCATAAACTGAGTGTGTCCCATTGCACCGGCCCATGAGCCAATCATCGTGGATTTTTCAAGTCCTTCACGATCCATTAGTTTAAGTGCCAATATGAGTTCTTTTGTAAAGAACGCTGAACGTCGTTGGTCGCATGCAAGTGTTGCAAGAGAATCAAGCGTGGACATTTTCCCCTTGTAGCCTCCGTAGTTTGTTTCTAGACCCCAAAACGAGATCAAATAATGTCCGGGAATACCATAGCGACGAGTAAGCTCGTCCAGCAATGCTTTGTGTTCAGCGTATTTTTCGCGGCCTCGGTCAATTCTCCATTGATTGACGCGTTTAGAGAAATAGTCTGGGAAGGTTGAAATAAACTCCGGTTGTCGACGATCCAGCTCTATAACTCGAGGGACGAAGTTCAGGTTTGCAAACTCGAGTTCCACGCGTTCCTTTTTTACTCCTTGAGACAAAGCGTATTCTGCTTTTTCTGTCAGGCAGCGCTGAAAATTCAAACGTTGCGACTCAATTTCAGCTGCGAGCGTAGATGCTTCGGCGAAGTTGGCAAGCATGTAAATAACGGTAAGAACAACAGTATATGTGATTTTGTCGCGTGCAAGAAACAATAGCGCTCCTATAAATAAGTGGCAGACGCAGTTTTAGACACTAATTTACAGAAATGATTGCAGGCTGACAATTGAGTTTGGGATGAAAATACAAATAATTTCATCCCAATTTAGAGGTGATTAATCGTATTTGTGAATAAAATCAGTCACGATAGGACGGATGTTTTTGCGGTACATTGAGCCACTGAAAATACCATAGTGGCCTGCACCAACCTGTACGTGATGTTTGCGCATGTCTTTCGGGATACCTTGGCAGATATCTTGGGCAGCTTCCGTTTGGCCCAGACCACAAATGTCATCATTGGCACCTTCTACCGTGAGTAAAGCGGTATTAGTAATGGCTTGAAAATCAACCTTTTTGCCTTTGTACGTGATTGTTTTATTGGCTACTTCGTTGTTTTTAAAGACACGCTCAATCGTTTCCAAATAAAACTCAGCAGGCATATCAAGAACTGCCATGTACTCATCGTAAAATGCACGGAATCTGTCGGCGTCTTCTTGCTCTCCATAGAACAAGTTTTGGTAGAACTGGGTGTACTTTTTCAAATGAGTTTTATAGTTCATTGATATAAAGCCGCCGAGCTGCATAAAGCCAGGATATACTTTTCGCCCTTGGCCCTTGTATCCCATCGGCACTTCCATAATAGCAACATTTCTATACCATCCCATCGGGTGGCGATGAGCAAACTCATTCACTCTCGTTGGATTTCGTGTCGTATCCAATGGACCTGCCATGAGTGTCAACGATTTTGGCGTATTTTTGTTTTTTTCTTGCGCCATCACTGCAGTCGCGATAAGAGCTTGTACAGTTGGCTGGCATATTGCAATCATGTGCGTGTCATCGCCCATGAAATTCAGAAAATCAATGAGATATGAGACATAACAATCAAATGTAAAAGGCCCTGCGTCTAATGGGACTTCTCTTGCATCTAACCAGTCGGTAATATAAATCTCGTGATCGGGTAAAAGGGCATCAACTGTCCCTTTTAATAGGGTTGCGTGGTGCCCTGACAACGGCGCAACGAGTAATACTTTATTCTTAGATTTATGGCCGATCTTTTTAAAATGAACGAGATCGCAAAATGGTTTGGCCACTTCGACGTCTTCGCGCACTTTAAAAATACCGTCTTCTGTTTGCACTTCGTCAATCTCAAACCCTAGCTTATCGTAGCGACGGGTTAATCGCATTGCTGTTTCTAGGCTCGCTCTAGTTATGCGTGATGATACAGTGAAACCGAAAGGGTTAGACGGGTGCGATACCATATCATTAACGATACTCAGTCCTTCGTGAATCATATGACCAGTTCTAGTCAAGTAGTCGTATGTTTGATAGTTCATAAGTATTACCCTCCAGTTACAAAAAAAACTTCAACCGAGACGCCGGCGGCAATTTCGATTGAAGTTTATACTATGTATCGGCGATAAAGGCCACCCTTAAAGGTTAGCCTTTAGGCTTATTTTGCAACTGCAAACTTAGAAGATACTTCTTCGCTCATAGTTTTTAGCATTTCGCCAGCTTTCTGCTGTGCTTCAGAAACAACAGTGTAAGTTTCTTTAGCAGTTTCAGTGATAGTCTCTTGAAGACCTTCAAAGTAAGCTTTTTGAGCTTCAGCTAGGCTCATAACGTCTTTTTGCTGACCTGCAGTTTCTGCAAAAGAAACGCCGTCGTTTAGAAGTTTTGTGTAAAGCGCGTTTTGCTTTTCAGCAACTTCTTGCATAGTAGTCATGTTTAGAGTAGCTAGCTCTGAGAAAGGCTTCATCGACTCTTTAAGTTGTTCATTCAATTGTTCAAACATAATGTTCTCCTGTTAAAATATAAAAAAGTAAAGTATAAAAAAGTAAGTTAAAAATTAATCTTTAGATGCGGCTTTAACTTCATCTGCCTTAAGCGCCGCAACCTTGGCTTTTGGCTTCACTGCTGGTGTAGATTCTGGTGTTGGTGATGCTTTTTCTGGCGCTGTAGCTTTTGCAGGAGCTGCTTTTTTAGCAGCTGGTTTTTTAGCTGCCGGTTTTGCCGCCACTTTCTTAGCAGCAGGCTTTTTAGCTGCTGGTTTTTTCGCCGCCGGTTTCTTTGCTGCAGGTACAGCTTTGCTTACTTCAGAAACTGCGTTTTCAACAACGGCTTTTGCATCTGCTGTTACGTCTTCAATACTGGTTTTTACCAGACCAGTGACTTCTTCTCGCATGCTAGTAAGAGTACCGTATGTGCTCTTTGACGTACTGGTCACTCTCTCTCTTACAGATTCTGCATATACAGATTGTGCTGCAAGAATACCTTTTAACTCCGACTGCTCGCTTACAGTTTCAACTAACTTCTTGCTGTCTGTTATAACACCTGTAAAAAACTGCGTTTGCTGACTTGCAATCTCACCTAACGCTTTTGCGTTCATTTCAAACAAGGTGCTCGCCGGCTTAGCAGATTTTTTTAATTGTTCTGACAATTTACCAAACATTACATTATCCTCAATCACTATATATTCTTGGGAGATTACGAAATGCTGCGCTGCAACATCGCGTTTAGGAGAATAATAAACAATTATTTTTTGTCGTCAAGGAAAATATTGTGCAATGCAGCAAAAATTCGGATTTTTGAAGTAATACATCAGTATTATGAATGACAATAATCAATTAAAACAGGAGGTTGTGTATATAATCGAGGTATGTTGCAACTGCACAAAATTACTTCTTATTATTTTGTTTCCACGTTTGCATGCTTTGTTCCATCATCTTGTTAAAAAGATTAAAAGGAGAGCTCTCCACCATGTTTTTCATCATGCCGTGGACCATGTCTTGTTGCTCGATGAATTGAACGATACTTTGCTCAAGATATTGACGTACGAATACTTGCATGTCGCTATCATAGAAGCGTATGAGTTGTTTTAGCAGAGTGTCTGTCAGCAATGATTGAGATTCATTCGTTTCCGATTCACTGATTATTTGAAGCAGTACAGTCTTGGTAAGGTCATCTTGTGATTTCGAGTCGACAATTTTAAAGTCTTCATGATCATCAATTAGTTTTTTAATGTCGTCGAGATTTACATACTTACTTGAGTTGGTGTCATACAACCGACGATTAGGGTATTTCTTAATAATAATCAACGTGCTACTCAAAAAAAAAAGACGCGGGGAAAGCCTACGTCTTTTTATTTAAAAAATCTACAAAATCCGATGCTTAAGTGCAACTTAAGTTCAGTAACGCTCTGTTATTCAAGGCGTTTTAAAACATATTGCCCTGGTGCGTTATCGATACTTGGATAGCATTCATGAGCGCCAGGTGTTAATGGCTTTTCTCGTTTACCCGCATGTTCTTTCAGCCAAGCGTGCCAGTCTTTCCACCATGAACCGGCCTGTTCAACTGCATTTGCTTGCCATTCTTCTGGTGTATCGGGTAATTCATCATTGGTCCAGTGAGGATATTTACCACCATCGATTGGATTAATTACGCCAGCTATATGGCCTGAACCTGCCAGTACAAACCGCTTCTTGCCAGAAACGTGTTTTAAGCCTTCGTATGACGCTTTCCAAAGCACAATATGATCAGCTACTGTCGTAAGGAAATACGTTGGTACATCAATATTCGATAGATTGATGGGAACGCCATCAATTTCCAGCGCTCCTGGCTCAATTAACTTGTTCTCCCAATACGTCATACGTAAATACTGCTTGAAGCATTCTGACGGGATATTTGTTGAGTCACTGTTCCAATATAAAATGTCGAACGGAGCTGGATCTTTTCCCTTTAAATAATTCTCTATAAAGAATGACCAGAAAAGGCTGTTTTCACGTAAGAGGCTGAAACTCATCGCTATGATTCGGCCATCGAAAACACCTTTGATTTCTGCATTTTGCTCAATCATCGGCAGCATTTCTTCGGAGAAATAGTTACCGACTTCGCCTGGCTCGGCGAAATCGAGCAGTGTTGTCAAAAGCGTTAATGATGCGATACTTTCGTCGCCTTTTGCGCGCAGATAAGAAACCAATACAGAAGATAGGGTGCCGCCGACACAGAAACCTGTTAAGTTGACTTGAGGTTGGCCAGAGATTTCTTTAACGACTTCTAAGGCTGTCAAAGGGCCTTTTTTCATGTAGTCAAAAAAGCTAGCGTTGGCAGCATTCGCGTCTGGGTTTATCCAAGAAATCATAAATACCTGATATCCAGCATCTAGCAAACCCTTAACAAGGGATTTCTTAGGATCGATATCCATTACATAGTATTTATTGATAAATGGAGGTGTTACTAACATAGGCACTTTATGCGCAGTCTTACGCGTCGGCTTATAATGTAATAATTCTATGGTGTCATTTCGAAAGACAACTTTGCCCGGTGTGATTGCCAGATTCTCTCCAGGCTTAAAGGCTGATGCGTCTGTCTGACGCATTTTAAATGCCTCTAGAGGGCTTTGCTCGAGATCTTCAAGATATGCCTGCATCCCTTTGATCAAGCTCTGACCATTTGTGGCCATTAATTCTTCACATACATCTGGATTTGTGAGTACATAATTGGAAGGAGACATCGAGTTGACATATTGACGGGTGAAGAACTCTGCTTGTTGACGCTTTTTGTCATCGCTGAATTCCACGGCATCGATCATATTGGTCAGCATCTCCGCGTTGATAAGGTAGCTTTCCTTTATATAATTATAAATCGGATTTTCATCCCAATCTTTATGACTGAAGCGGCGATCCTTTTTACGCTGACCTGAATCGCTTTCTGACGCTTTGCCCCCCTCCATAAAAGCCTTGGAAGCCTGTTGCCACAAATTGGTCTGCTTTTGGATGTAGTCCATTTGTTGCGCCATGAGTTTACCCAAATCGATATTGTTCTCACCCGACATGAGCGATTGAATACGATCAAAATTAAATGGGTTTGGGTAGGTTTGCCCCGATTCGCGGCTGGCGCGAGCGAATATATCTTGAGCCATTGCATTAAAAACGGTGGAGTATTTGTCTATGACGCGAAGGACATCTTGTTCATCTGAACCCATGACGATTACCTTTACTGGTTAAGGGTTTATTATTCATAAACGACGCATGACGCATTTTGCATGTGCGTTATTTGTTGTTCGGTGCCGATGCGCCTTGTATAAAGTCGCCAAACATTTTTTGATATGCGGAAAAACCGGTCATGCCAGATTCGATCGCAGGTTTAATAAATGTCTCGAAACCCTTTGTAGGATCTTGTTTATAGCTTTTCAGCATTTCATCGGTTATTTGTTGATGTATGTCACTAAAATCTGGAAAACCAAAGATTTCACGAGCTTCAGCAGGAGATAAATCGACTTCAATAGTTACTTTCATAACAAACCTAGCGCATTCACAACATTGAACGTTAAGACTAGAAAGTTGCCTAAGCTTTGTCTAGTTTTAGTCTGGTCATTCAGACCAATGTATAACGCTATTTGACGATTATGAGACGTATCGTTTTTTACGGTTGTACTAGATCATTTGGTAAGACCAATTTGAGGCGAAGTGAAGCGTTGTGGTTTTATCATATTTCTAGGCGTAATACACTAAAGAGAATCCGTGATTAGAATTACAATTTTTTATGAACATACGTCTGAAATATAAAGAGAATTCGACTAAAAGGATTATGATTTGAGCGCTCTGCGACGACTTGCATCACCGTTTCTATGGATTAAAAGGCATTTTCTTAAGCTGGCAATATTGTCGTTAGCCATTGTCGTCGGCTATCTATGGTACATAGACAACCAAGTAAAAGAGCGGTTCGCAGGAAACAAATGGGAAGTCCCCGCCCAAATATATGCCCGTCCGCTGGTACTGTCGTTAAATTTGGAGATAGGTATAAATGAAATAATCGATGAACTCGAATTACTCGGATATCGCAAAATGTCGTCAGCCAATCATGTAGGTGAGTATTCGGTTACACCATCATCTCTTACGATTAAAAGAAGAGCATTTACATACGCGGATTTGATTGCAACCGAACGCACAGTAGAAGTTCATTGGAAAGATCAGCGGATTGAAAAACTAATATTGCCTGATACAAAACAAAAAGCACGACGAATAATGCTAGAGCCTTGGCTAATTTCACGACTGGTGGGTGGTCTGTCTGAAGATAGGATGTTGGTCACTGAAAGCGAAATTCCCGATTTTCTCAAACTGGCATTGATACAAGTAGAAGATAAAGATTTCTATTCACATCACGGGGTCGCACCGCTTGCCATTGTACGAGCATTAATAGCGAACATCGCTGCTGGAAGTAAAGTACAAGGAGGCAGTACGCTCACACAACAACTCGTCAAGAATTTATACCTCACAAGTGAAAAATCGTATATCAGGAAGCTTCGAGAAGCTGCCATGGCAATTGTTATCGATGCGCGATACAGCAAACAAGATATTTTAGACGCGTATATTAATGAAGTTTTCTTGGGGCAAAACGGCGCCATTGCTGTTCACGGGTTTGGTTTAGCCAGCCACTTCTTCTTCAATAAACCGTTGATTGAGCTAGAAATTCACGAAATCGCAACGCTTGTTGGGATGATCAAAGGACCATCGCTCTACAATCCTATAAGACATCCTGAACGCACAAAAGAACGTAGAAATCTCGTTTTAAGGGTTCTCTTTGAAGCAAATTATCTGGCAACAGATGAGTATCAAAACGCGATTGCTGAGCCAATTGCCATTGTAAGCAGCCCCAGTCTTGCGTCGGGGAAACACCCCGCTTTTATGGACAAAGTCAAGCAAGAGCTAGATAACGTGGTTGATGCACCTGATTTACGTGATGCTGGTGTAAAGGTATACACAACAATGGATATCAATGTGCAACGCAGGGCAGAAAAGGCGCTCAAAAAAGTCCTTCAGCAAAAACAGAACGACAAGATGCCCGATCTAGAATCTGCAATGCTCGTTACTGATATAAAAAGTGGTGGCATAAGGGCCATTATTGGCGGTAAAAAAACGACATTTGCAGGGTTTAATCGCGCATTGAATGCGCAACGTCAAGTCGGTTCATTGATAAAGCCGCTTGTCTATTTAAATGCATTAGAACAGCCAAATACATACAATCTTGCGACGCCACTAGTTGACGAGCCAATAGAGTTTGATGACGAAGGAAGCACCAAATGGCGGCCTCAAAACGCGGATAAGATATTCAGAGGGCAAGTAAATTTAGTAGATGCATTGACCAAATCATACAATGTACCAACGGTAAACTTGGCAATGGAATTGGGTATGGAAAACATTGTAGAAAGCATGCACCGATTAGGTGCTATGAAGTTGGCAGAACCGCTCCCGTCATTTGCACTTGGTGCAGTAAATCTAACACCACTTCAGGTAAACCAAGTTTATCAAAGCATCGCAAATAACGGTGAGTACCGTCCATTGCACGCATTAAGTGCAGTGTCTACTTTTGATGATCAGCTTGTCTGGATGCGTGAGGAAGAATATACGCAAGTGGCAGATTCAGATGCCATTTATCTTCTTAACTATGCGCTGCATAAAGTAACGCGAGATGGCACCGCAAAGGCGATAGGGAAAGCCTTTCCAAAAGTGAGCATGGCAGGTAAAACTGGGACAACGGATGATTATCGCGATAGCTGGTTTACCGGATTTGATCGTAATCTACTGTCAACGGTTTGGGTAGGAAATGATAACAACAAGCCAATCAACATGTCTGGTGCAAGTGGCGCACTCCCGATCTTTATTGAGTTTCAGAAACAGCAAACACCAAAAAACTTGTCCCGTCGGTTTCCAGAATCGCTGATTATTGCTCACTTCAATGCGCAAAATGGACAGCAAACCACGCCTGGATGCGGCAATGTCTTAAGTGTTCCTGCCATCCGTTCTGGTTTAGACGACATGGTTACTTGCCAAAATCAATTGTTCCCGCTATCAGAGCCAAAACCGAAAGATAAGAAAAACTGGTTTGAACGTTTGTTTGGGCTATAAAATGCACCATAATGACGCCATTTAAATAAAACGCACTAAATGAGTGCAAAAGAATGCAGATAAATAATCTGGCATAAATGTATCCTACTGAATATACTATAATTTTAATATTGGCACCGCTCTTGAATCATGGCTCTCAGCCTGTTGCACGTGCGGGTAAAACAACATATAACTATCCAGGAGTTACATATGAAATTAGTCACAGCCATTGTCAAGCCTTTTAAGCTCGATGATGTTCGCGAGGCCATTTCTGAAATCGGAATTGATGGTCTTACAGTCACTGAAGTTAAAGGGTTCGGACGCCAAAAAGGACACACTGAATTATATCGTGGAGCGGAATACCAAGTTGATTTCTTACCGAAAGTAAAACTTGAAATCGCAGTAAACGACGACCAAGTCGAGCGGCTTGTTGAAGCTATTGTAGGTGCAGCGAAAACAGGCAAGATTGGCGACGGTAAAGTTTTTGTCTTTGACCTAGAGCAGGCGGTACGTATACGTACTGGCGAAGCGGACACTGACGCTCTTTAAGACACAGTAGTGCGATAAAAATAAGATTTACGGAGAATAATAATGGAAATCACATTCGAACTGGGGTACGCCCTAGATACTTTTTATTTTTTAATTTGTGGCGCATTCGTCATGTGGATGGCTGCAGGTTTTGCGATGTTGGAAGCTGGTCTAGTCAGGGCCAAAAACACCACAGAGATCCTCACAAAGAACATCGCGCTATATTCTATAGCGTGTATCATGTATATGGTTTGTGGTTACGCAATTATGTACGACGGCGGATTTTTGCTTGCTGGCATTGTTGGTGATGGTGCAACTGGCGTTGCAGAAGATCCGGCCACATATGCTCCTTCAGCAGACTTTTTCTTCCAGGTTGTATTCGTCGCAACAGCAATGTCAATCGTATCTGGTGCAGTTGCCGAGCGCATGAAGCTTTTCTCATTTCTTGCATTCGCGGTAGTCATGACAGGTTTCATCTACCCAATGGAAGGTTCCTGGACGTGGAATGGCGCTTCTGTATTCGGTATGTATACACTAGGTGACCTCGGCTTTTCTGATTTCGCTGGCTCTGGTATCGTTCACATGGCAGGCGCAGCGGCTGCGTTGGCAGGCGTATTAGTGCTTGGTGCACGTAAAGGAAAATATAGCCCTGACGGAAAAGTAAACGCGATTCCTGGTGCAAATCTGCCACTAGCAACTTTAGGTACTTTTATCCTTTGGATGGGATGGTTTGGTTTCAACGGTGGTTCTGTACTTGCTACAGCAACGGTTGAAAGTGCTAACTCTGTCGCAGTTGTTTTCATGAACACTAACCTTGCAGCAGCAGGCGGTTCAGTGGCAGCACTGTTACTTGCTCGTGTAATGTTCGGTAAAGCTGACCTTACAATGGCGCTAAACGGCGCGTTGGCTGGATTGGTAGCAATCACAGCAGAGCCTTCTACTCCAACAGCATTAGAAGCAACCATTTTCGGTGCATTAGGCGGTATTCTTGTCGTGTTCAGCATCGTTGGTCTTGATAAGCTTAAAATTGACGATCCAGTAGGCGCAATCTCTGTGCACGGAACTGTTGGTCTACTAGGACTTTTACTTGTTCCTTTCACTAATGACGGTTCTTCTTTCTCTGGTCAGATTATCGGTGCGCTTACTATCTTCGTATGGGTATTCGTCACCAGCTTGATAGTTTGGTCAATCATCAAAGCAGTAATGGGTGTGAGAGTATCTGAAGAAGAAGAATTTGAAGGTGTTGACATCAGCGAGTGCGGTCTTGAAGCTTACGCTGACTTCACAGTCAAATCGAACTAAAATTACATAAATTTTTAGAAAGTATAAAACCGCTGAATTATTCAGCGGTTTTTTTTGCCCTAATTTTAAGAAAACACCATAATAGACAGGAGAATAAAAATAAAAAAAGGCAATGCCTCTATGCGTTTCACCAAACTACTTTTCAGTTGTCTTCTCTTAAATTCAGTATTTTGTGCACATGCCGTCGACAGGATCACAGGTGCGCAATTCGCCACACGCTCAGAAGTCATTGCTCAAAATGGGATGGCAGCAACCAGTCAACCATTGGCAACCCAGGTCGCGCTGGATGTTTTGAAATCTGGTGGAAATGCAATTGACGCAGCCATTGCGGCCAATGCTATGTTGGGTCTAGTTGAACCAACTGGATGTGGCATTGGTGGCGATTTATTCGCCATCATTTGGGATGCAAAAACCAAGAAGCTGTATGGATTAAATGCATCTGGCCGCAGTCCGCAGTCGCTCAAACTTGAGTATTTTGATGAACAGAATTTGGACATGATCCCCAAATTTGGTCCGCTACCCGTTTCTGTGCCGGGTGCCGTAGACGGCTGGTTTATGATGCATGAACGCTTTGGTAGCAAGACAATGCAGGAAATTCTAAGCCCAGCTATTTCCTATGCGAAGAATGGCTTTCCGGTGTCTGAACTAATTGCATACTATTTACGTCGTAGCCAAGACAGATTCAATGATAATCCCAATTTCAAAGAAACCTATACTATTAATGGAAAAACACCGATTAAAGGACAAGTTTTTCGTAATCCAGACCTTGCGGCCATTTACGAGAAACTCGCGATCATCGGAAGAGATGCATTTTACAAAGGTGATATCGCCCGCACAATCGGCGCCTTTATGAAGGAGCAGGGTGGATTCTTGTCTTTTGAGGACATGGCGGCGCACTATTCAGAGTGGGTTGAGCCTGTATCGGCAAATTATCGAGGCTATGATGTATGGGAATTACCGCCTAACGGTCAGGGCATTGCGGCACTTCAGATCCTTAACGTGCTAGAAATGTATGATGTCGCATCAATGCAGCGCGACAGTGCAGAATTTGTGCATACTTTTGTAGAAGCGAAGAAACTCGCGTTTGAAGATAGAGCGAAGTTTTATGCAGATCCTACGTTTAATGAAATTCCCGTTGATTGGCTAATTTCAAAAGACTATGCGAAGGAAAGAAAAAAGCTCATAAACCCAAAAAAAGCAGCTAAACGGTTTGATGCCGGTAAATATGACGGCGATACGATATATCTAACGGTTGCAGACAGTGATGGCAATATGGTGTCTCTAATACAAAGTAACTACCGTGGAATGGGATCGGGCATGGTGCCACCGGGTCTGGGCTTTATGTTGCAAAACCGCGGCGAGATGTTTACTTTAAAAGAAGGCCATTTTAACGTATACGCACCAGGGAAGCGGCCTTTCCACACTATCATTCCTGCATTTGTGACAAAAGACGATAAACCGATGATGAGTTTTGGTGTAATGGGTGGCGGGACGCAACCACAAATGCACGCGCAAATCATCATAAACATGATTGATTTTGGTATGAATTTGCAAGAAGCCGGTGACGCGCCAAGAATATTGCATAGTGGTTCTAGTACGCCGGAAGGCAAATTGATGGAAGACGGTGGCTTTATTAGTCTAGAATCCGGTTTTTCATATGATACAAAGCGCGAGCTGATGCAAAAAGGGCATGTATTGAAAGATGTTGTTGGTGCCTATGGAGGCTATCAGGCAATTCTCTACGATGATAAAGAAAACGTGTACTATGGCGCCTCAGAATCCAGAAAAGATGGACAAGCAGCAGGATACTAGGGAGATAAATCCAACCAATGAGCCAACCTCAAAAAGGCATATGTGCTGAACCAAACCTTCATGCCCAGTATCTGCTATTTAACGTTATCGACGACGATTATGGCGCAATACGCAGCAAGCTAGCAAAATGTCTGGAACTATTTGACACCTACGAAGATGAACATTACGAGGCGATGGTCACAGGTGTTGTTGCTATTGGGAATGGGTTCTGGGATGACATATATCCAAATGCAAAACCTGATGGCTTAGCCCCTTTCCCAGATATGCAATGCGATGATCGTTTTGCACCTGTGATGCCCGCGGATGTCTTTGTTCAAATAAGAACAGATAGACTCGACATTTGTCATGAAATTGGAATAAAGGTTGTCGAGTTGCTGCAATTTCACACAGAAATGGTAGAGCAGGTGCGTGCTTTTAGGTATCTCGATGGGAGGGATCTTACCGGCTTTATTGTGACCGACGACAATCCAATGGGGCAGAAGAAGTTTGACGTCGCTGTCGTGGGAGATGACCTGCCGTGTTCAGGTGGCAGCTACATCCATATTCAACGTTATCGGCACGATATCCTGCGTTGGAAGGAACTATCTGAATCGCAACAGGAAGAAATCATGGGCAGAACAAGAGAACACAATCTCCCGGTATTGGATTCCGGTCTTTCCTCGCATGCCTTCAGAACCAAGGTCACTGGCCCAGATGGTGAGTATCCAATATTGTTGAATCAAAGTATGCCGTATGGAAATATGAGTGTTCAAGGGCTCTATTTCGTTAGCTGTTCTGCCAATCCGAATGCACTATCAAGGTATCTTTTCAGCAGGATATACGGCGATCAGCAAGGGCATTATGACAAATTGCTGGATTATTCAGTCGCGGAAACTGGTGCTGCTTTTTTTGCGCCTTCCATTAATTTCATAAAACAAGCCGCGCTATTAAATGAGACTACTGATGAAATGGAACAAGAATTTGATGCATCTTCTTTTATCTTAGATGCTTCAAAATCAACCGATTAGGTATTTCATATTAAAATGCTGTTTCTACGCTTTTTTGCATCTGAAAAACCTTAAACATTGCACCGATGTCAGCAGCGATTTTTTTAAAGCCAAGCAGAGAGAAGTCACTATTACGTAAGCACCCGTGGATATTCGAGGGCGCCATTGCGCAAGTGACCGGTAAAGTGAGAAGTGGCGATACTGTCGAGGTCTACGATGCTGATAAAAACTGGTTAGCACGTGCAGCTTTTTCTCCTCAATCACAAATACGAGCACGTGTATGGACATTTGATGCGGCTGAGACAATAGACAACGGATTTTTTATACGCAAGATTGAGCGAGCTTATGCGGCGAGGCAACACCTGATGCAGTCCAACGAAACCACTGCGTTTCGCTTAATCGCATCAGAATCAGACGGTCTTCCCGGCATAACTATCGATATGTACGAAGATATTCTGGT
>JBCDMA010000017.1:0-23273 GCA_038744645.1 Pseudomonadota bacterium
ATAAAAGTAGGGATCAACGGCTTTGGTCGAATAGGAAGATTGGTTCTACGCGCTGCTTGCACACGCACTGACATTGAGGTCGTAGCAATCAATGATTTACAACCGCTCGACTATATTGCCTATATGTTGAAATATGACTCTACGCATGGAAAATTCAATGGTGACGTGGACGTGAACGACGGTAACCTCGTTGTTAACGGTTCATCCGTTCGAATTACCAATGAGAAAAATCCAGCTGACATACAATGGGGCGATGCAGGCGTTGATGTAGTCATTGAAGCGACAGGCTTATTTTTAACTGAATTCACCACCCAAAAGCACATCGAGGCTGGCGCTAAAAAAGTGGTCATGTGCGCACCGTCAAAAGATCACACACCAATGTTTGTGATGGGTGTTAACGAAAACAACTACGATGGCCAAACCATCGTTTCAAATGCCTCGTGTACAACGAATTGTCTTGCCCCTTTGGCCAAAGTGATCCACGACAACTTTGGGATCAAAGACGGTTTAATGACAACCGTCCATGCCGTAACAGCAACGCAAAAGACCGTGGATGGTCCGTCTTTGAAAGACTGGCGCGGGGGTAGAGGCGCAATGCAAAACATCATTCCATCTTCGACCGGTGCCGCCAGAGCAGTGGGTAAAGTCATTCCAAGTTTGGTAGGGAAATTGACCGGTATGGCTTTTAGAGTGCCCACTGCTGATGTCTCAGTCGTTGATCTTACGGTCAATCTCGAACAGCCTGCAAGTTACGAACACATTTGTCAAACCATCAAAGAATCCGCTGATGGCGTATTAAGTGGCATTCTCGGCTATACAGATGAACAGCTTGTGTCTCAAGATTTTGTCAGCGACAGCCGCTCAAGCATATTTGATGCAAGCGCTGGTATTGCGTTAACTGACCGCTTTGTGAAACTCGTTTCTTGGTATGACAATGAAATGGGTTACTCGTATCGCGTCTTAGATCTGGTCGCACATATCCAAAAGTGAACCCTTATAGTGATGCAAAAAGCGGCTTTGATAGCCGCTTTTTTTAATTTAATGTATCGGTAATGTAAGGCCGCCTTTAATCAGTCGATGTCAATGGCATGTTTGGCCAATGCGGTAATTGCAGACCAGTCTTTGTTGTCAATAAGATCTGTTGGTACCAACCAAGAACCGCCAACGCATTTAACATTGCTCAGTGCAAGGTACTCTTTGTAATTAGAAGGGCTTATTCCACCGGTTGGACAAAACGTGATCCCGGGAAAAGGACCAGCAATCGATTTAAGGGCCTTGACACCGCCTGCGGCTTCGGCAGGGAAGAATTTTAAATGATCGTACCCAGCATCTTTTGCTCGCATCAAGTCAGAGATATTTGATATCCCCGGGATAAGTGGTATTGAACCAGCTTGCCCTGCCTCAAGTAAGTCGGCGGTTAACCCTGGGCTGATTGCAAATTTGGCACCCGCCGATGCCACGGCACTGAGTTCTTGTCGGTTTGTAACCGTGCCCGCGCCAATGTATGCATCTGGAATTTCGTTTGCAATGGTGGCAATAATATCAATGGCGGCGTCTGTCCTTAATGTCACCTCTAAGACATTGACGCCCCCTTCCATTAAGGCTTTCGCTATCGGCAGAGCATCGTCCAATCGTTCTATCACAAGCACAGGCACCACGGGGCTTTGTGCAAAAATATCTTGAGACCTATAGATCCAATTATTACTCATCTTGTTCGCTCTGTATGTTGTGTTAAAAATGCTTTCGCACCAATTAAACCGTGGTAGTGTTCGTTTATAAGGTAAGTGGGTATCGACTTGACATAATCCGCCATGGCACCCTTAGCTTCGAAATACTCTCTAAAATTGCTATTGATGAACATGCCACCCAATTTACTTGTCACCCCACCACCAATGAAAACGCCGCCAGTGGTGCGCAGGTTTAACGCTAAATTGCCAGCGAATACACCCATGATCCTGCAAAACTGCTCAACTGCTAACACACTGGTCGGGTTGCTTTTGTCTCTTGCCGATTCCGTCACTTGTGCTGGTGTCTGCAAAACTGATTCGCATCCATTAACTTCAGCCAGCGCACTATAGATATTGACGAGACCTCGACCAGACAACACTTCTTCTGTCGACACGCGACCATGCTTTTTATGCAAATATCGCCAGATATGCAGGTCAATCTCATCCGTTGGTGAAAAGTCAACGTGCCCACCTTCACCGTCCAACGTTTGCCAACCAGTATGTGTCCAGGTGAGATGCTTCACACCTAAACCTGTACCCGGTCCAAACACTGCTTTATTCCCTTTTGGTTCAGGATGACCTTGCCCGAGTGGAATAAGTTGATCATCGGTTAACTCAGGCAACGAAAACGCTACGGCAGCGAAGTCATTAATGACAAGTAGTTGCTCTAATTGCAGTGTGTTTGATAGGGCTTTTTTTGAGAACGACCAACTGTGGTTAGTCATCGTGACAATATCGCCGCCCACCGGGCTCGCAATGGCAATGCAGCCATATCGAAAATGACTTACATCACTGTCTACTCTAAATTGTTCTATCGCTTGATCGATGGAGGCAAAATCGCCACACAGGTAGGTTTTAATTGACGATACATGATTTTCGTCTACCAATGCGAGCCGTATGTTCGTGCCGCCGACATCTGCAACAAAGCTAGTTGTTGTCATGCTTAACTCTCATCTTGTCCAACAAACAATGAACACGCGCCCTGCTCTGCGCCCGTCAAGGTCGAACGCATGCCTGCAAATAATTCTCTGCCCATGCCTTGATGCGATTCGGATAAATCAATTGCTACAGCAGTTCGATTGCTAAGTTCATTCTCATCGACGTGCAGCGTAATTTCATTGCTCGTAGTATCGATCTCAATCATATCGCCATCATGCACTTTACCGATCAATCCCCCTTTGAATGCTTCAGGCGTAAGATGGATGGCTGCCGGCACTTTACCTGATGCACCAGACATGCGGCCGTCTGTGACGAGTGCGACCTTAAAGCCTCTGTCCTGCAATACACCCAGCGGTGGTGTCAAGCGGTGAAGTTCAGGCATGCCAATCGCTGCTGGCCCCTGAAAACGCACGACTACGACACAGTCTCTATCCAATTCACCCGATTTGAATGCATCATCAAGTGCATACTGATCATCGAAAACCACTGCAGGCGCTTTAATATGACATACGGGATCGGGTAGTGCAGAGGTTTTGATAACGGCGCGGCCAATATTACCGGACAACACGGATAAACCGCCATCGGGCTTAAAGGGTTTCTCGATATGCGCAAACACATCTTTGTCAAATGTCTCCGTAGGCCCATCCACCCAAGTAAGTTCATCGTCAACGAGCTTCGGCTCTTTTGTGTAACGGTCAAGGCCTTCGCCGCATATCGTGTTCACATCATTGTGCAATAAACCTTTGTCTAATAGCTGTTTGAACATCAGCGCCATGCCGCCCGCTGCCGTAAAATGATTAATATCAGCGGATCCATTTGGATATATTCTTGTGATCAGTGGTGTCACGCTTGAGATATCAGAAAAATCATCCCAGTTGACAATCAGTCCAGCGGCACGTGC
Organism: Pseudomonadota bacterium; assembly: GCA_038744645.1. Classification (GTDB taxonomy): domain Bacteria; phylum Pseudomonadota; class Gammaproteobacteria; order Enterobacterales; family Alteromonadaceae; genus Glaciecola. The sequence goes on from JBCDMA010000017.1 coordinate 3,568, forward strand.
AACCGCGACAAGATGCATTGTGTGATTGGTTGAACCACCCGTGGCTAACAAACCGACAAGTCCATTCACCATCGCTTTAGCATCCACAATATGGCCAATAGGCATATAGTTGTCACCAAGATCTGTAAGCCGCGTCACTTGTTTGGCCGCTGCCTTTGTCAGTGCATCGCGGAGGGGGGTGCCTGGGTTGACAAAGGATGCCCCGGGCAAATGGAGGCCCATGGTTTCAACGACAAGCTGATTGCTGTTGGCCGTCCCATAAAATGTACATGTCCCCGCCGAATGATACGACTGAGATTCTGCCTCCAAAAGCGCATCTCTGCCGACCTTGCCTTCTGCATAGAGCTGCCGCACTTTGGCTTTCTCTTTATTGGGCAGACCCGATGGCATTGGACCAGCCGGTACAAAAACCATGGGCAAATGGCCAAAACTTAAACCGCCGAGCAATAAGCCAGGGACAATTTTGTCGCAGATCCCAAGCATCAGTGAACCATCGAACATGTTGTGACTTAATCCAACCGCAGCACCCATGGCAATGTTATCGCGACTCATGAGAGACAACTCCATGCCCGCATTTCCCTGCGTCACACCGTCACACATAGCAGGCACTCCTCCTGCGAACTGAGCGACACTGCCAACTTCGGCGACTGCCTGCTTTAACATCGACGGATAAGTCTCATAAGGCTGATGCGCGCTGAGCATGTCATTATAAGATGAAACAATGGCAATATTCGCTTTAATCATGCTACGCAAGTCTTGTTTATCACCCTTGCCGCATGCTGCAAAACCGTGTGCCAGATTGCCACACGACAATGCGCCTCGATGCGGGCCATCTTTGCGCGCTTTGTCAATTTTACGTTCGTAAGCAGCGCGCGTTCTTTGACTTCTTTGAATAATTCGTTCAGTTACGTCTTGGATAACAGGATTCATGTTAAGGTGCCCACACTAATTGTAGTTCCGCATGCTTTGCCACGGCAGCAATGGGTTTTTCCATCTCAGTCCGATGTTCAACAGCATCGAGTAAAATGTCTTTCTTTTCGGCGCCAGTGATATGCAAATACACATTTTTTGCGGTCACTATATTGCGCAACGTAAGTGATATTCGTTTATGTGGTGCTGTTGTCGGTGTGGTAGAAAGTACGACTGCTTCATTGTTTAAGTTTAGACCATGCGCGAGTTCTTCGCTGCAAGGGAATAGGCTGGCCGTGTGTCCATCATTTCCCATACCCAATACCACAACATCTAACGGTAGATACTGTTTTACTTCAGGGCTAAATTGCGCTATCGCATCTTCGATTGTTGGTGCGGTTTTATTTATTAACAGATAGTTAGCTTTTGCAGCATAGGCGGTAAGAAGATGCTGTTTTACCAGCCGCTGATTGCTTGCCTCAGCGTCATCACTAACCCAGCGCTCGTCGACAAGCATGACCGTCACGTTCGACCAATCAATGACCTTGTTACTCGCCAGCTTAGCAAAAAGTGGCTTAGGCGTATTTCCGCCGCTGACAGCCAATGTTGCTTGTCCGTTTTGCTCTATTGCTTGGTTCAAATCTGTCTGTATTTTCAGATTTAACGCATCGACCAGCCGCTCTGCATCGTCGTAAGTGTATTGAACTAGTGACATTTATTTTTTCTTCTTGAGTTTTGATTCATACCACCGGCGACCTTCACTTGCCAAAAGGCCAATTGAAGATACAGGTCCCCATGTCCCTGCCTGGTAATATTCCGGTTCCTCACTGCTGGCACTCCATGCATCAATGATGCTATCGACCCATTTCCATGCTTGTTCTACTTCATCTCTACGGACAAATAGCGCCTGATTGCCGATCATTACTTCCAACAATAATTTTTCATAGGCGTCGGCAATGCGTTCATCGGAAAACTCTTCAGAAAAACTCAGATCTAACTTTGATTTTTGCAGATTCATCGCGCCAGATCCGGTTAGCCCCGGTACCTTATTCATCACCGTAACTTCAACGCCCTCTTCCGGCTGCAGACGAATTACCAATTTGTTTGCAGGTAAATTTTGAAAGCTTTCAGTAAACAAATTGTGTGGTTGCGGTTTAAAGTGAATAACGATTTCGCTGGCTTTCGTTGGCATTCGTTTGCCCGTGCGAAGATAAAACGGCACGCCCGCCCACCGCCAGTTATCGAGTTCCACTTTGATCGCGACAAAGGTTTCTGTGCGGCTATTCTTGTTTGCATCTGGCTCCTCTAGGTACCCTGGCACTTCATGCCCTTCGACAAACCCCGCCGAATATTGCCCCCTGACAGTTTTGTCGGAGATATTAGAGCTATTGATCGGTCGCAAGGCTTTCAATACTTTGAGTTTTTCATCTCGAATACTGTCTGCATCTAACACCGCCGGCGGCTCCATTGCGATAAGTGAAAGGATCTGCAACAGATGGTTTTGCACCATGTCACGCATCTGACCCGCATCGTCAAAATAGCCCCAACGGCCTTCGATACCGACACTTTCTGATACGCTTATCTGCACGTGATCAACGCAGTCGTGGTCCCAGTTTGTTGCAAAAATCGAATTAGCGAATCGCAATGCAATCAGATTCAATACGGTCTCTTTGCCAAGGTAATGATCGATGCGATAAATTTGTTTTTCGTCAAAGAACTCAGCCACTTTATCGTTGATCACCTTTGAGGATTGCAAATCGTGTCCAATCGGTTTTTCAAGCACGACTCTGACGCTGTCATCAATGAGGTTCGCGGCATTCATTCCCTTACAAATATCGCCAAAAATGGACGGTGGCGTTGCAAAATAACACACCATGGTACGCTCGCTATCGACGGTACCCGAGAGTTTGCTAAACGCGTTTGGATTGGTCATGTCTATTTGCGCATAACACAATCGCGCTTTCATCTTTTGCCACGTCTCATCACACAAGTCTTCATTGATAAAGTTTTGCAAATTCTCAAGCACGAGTGCCTCGAATTCTTCTTGCGTGTGTTCGTGTCTGGCAATGCCATGCAGTGCTGTACCATCATGCAACAGCTGTGCTTTTTCTAACTGGTATAAGGCAGGTAGCAGTTTGCGCCGTGACAAATCCCCCAAGGCACCAAATAGCATGAAGTCAACAGGTGTATATTTTGAAGCGATTGGCATGGTGAAATACCAGATTTATTAATGTTTCACTATAGTATTCAATAAATGTAATTAAATTACAAATTAATTATAGGTTTTTTCATTTGCGCTCAAAATGAATGTACCTTGTTGTTTTAAATGATTTTTAATTCGATACTAGACATTATTGGCCATTCCCTTCCACTTAAATTACGCAACGACATTTTCGCCGCATCGGTATTTTACTGTGATTTTTTCGGTTTTTTTGTATATTTTTTACACATTTAATGACAAGCCTTTCTTTTATTAGTAATATTGTTACAACAAACGCTTTCGAGGCACGCCTTCGTTATAACAAATAGGCAAACATATTGGGCAGTACTATCAAGCCGAAAACACACAGTGAGCGCACATGAACATTCTTGAAAAGATTTCGTTGGATATGGATGAATTCAGTAAGTCAGAGAAGAAAGTGGCTGAAGTTATACTAGAAGACCCTCAAATAGCCATCCATTCAAGTATCGCAACCCTTGCGAAGATGGCGAGTGTGAGCGAACCCACCGTAAATCGCTTTTGTCGACGCTTGGACACCAAAGGGTATCCTGATTTTAAGTTGCATCTTGCACAAAGTCTGGCCAATGGTACGCCTTATGTAAATCGCCATGTCGATGAATTTGACGGCCCAAACGAATACACCAATAAAATCTTCGAATCGACCATGGCTGCGCTTGAAGTGGCACGGCAGTCGATTGACATCACTATGGTCAATCGCGTCGTCGACTTATTAACGCAAGCGCGGAATATTTCATTTTTTGGGTTAGGCGCATCAGCATCAGTCTGCAAAGACGCGGTGAACAAATTCTTTAGATTTAACGTTCCTATTGTACACTTCGACGACATTGTGATGCAGCGTATGAGCTGCATGAACAGCAGTGAAGGCGACGTTGTCATATTTATATCGCATACGGGACGTACTAAAAGCCTCGTTGATATTGCCAATATCGCCCGCGAAAACGACGCGACGGTCATTGGGATCACCACAGAGGGCAGCCCGCTTGCAAAAGCATGTAACTATGTGCTTTCGCTCTCCGTGCCGGAAGACACGGATTTGTATATGCCGATGGCATCAAGAATTGCGCAACTGACATTAATAGACGTTTTAGCAACAGGCTTCACGCTTCGCCGCGGCAACAAGTTTAGGGAAAATTTAAAACGCGTAAAGGACACCTTGAGAGATTCGCGCTTTAATCGCCAAGAATAAGCCTGCAAAACTCGTTCACACAACAGGACAGTATCATTATGACGCGTCGTACCAAAATACTTGCAACGCTTGGACCGGCAACGGATTCCTCAGAAAAAATAGAGGCGCTGATCAAGGCCGGTGCAAATTGTTTTCGCATGAATTTCTCCCACGGTTCTGCACAAGAGCACATTGCACGTTGCGAACGCGTAAGAGCCGCCGCCAAAAAACTCGGCCGTCACGTTGCTATATTGGGCGATCTGCAAGGCCCCAAAATACGGGTCTCGCGATTTAAAGAAGGCAAGGTGAACCTCGAAAAAGGTCAGTGCTTTATATTGGATGCGGAGCTGGGAAAAGAAGACGGCGATACACAGCAGGTTGGTATAGATTATAAAGCGCTGCCTGACGATGTTATGTCTGGGGATGTTTTGTTATTGGACGATGGCCGCATCCAGTTAAAAGTCACTGAAGTCATCGGTCGCAAAGTCATGACCGACGTTGTTGTTGGCGGCAAATTGAGTAATAACAAGGGCATCAACAGATTAGGTGGCGGGCTATCTGCAAACGCGCTCACTGAAAAAGACAAAGAAGACATAAAGACAGCAGCTGAGATGGGAGTGAATTTCCTCGCTGTGTCTTTTCCTCGATCCGGGGCAGATATCGAATATGCAAGGACCTTGGCAAAAGACGCGGGATGTGATGCCCGCATCTGCGCAAAAGTAGAACGCGCGGAGACCGTAGCCAGTGATGAAGCCATTGACGACATTATTAGCGCATCAGATGTTGTGATGGTCGCGCGCGGTGATCTAGGCGTAGAAATTGGTGATGCTGAGTTGGTAGGCGTGCAAAAGAAATTGATTGCACGTTCACGTCAGTTGAACAAAGTGGTTATCACGGCAACCCAAATGATGGAATCAATGATAGAAAACCCTATGCCAACGCGCGCAGAAGTGATGGACGTTGCCAACGCTGTTCTTGATGGGACAGACGCGGTCATGCTTTCCGCTGAAACTGCAGCAGGCTCCTACCCTGTCGAAACCGTAGGTGCCATGTCACGCGTATGCGAAGGCGCGGAGACGCATCCAAGTGTGCGCATTAGCAAGCATCGCGTGTCAGAAAATTTCAGTGATGTCAGCGAAGCAATTGCTATGTCAGCGGTTTATGCGGCAAATCATTTGTCGGGTATAAAAGCCATCGTGGGATTGACGGAAAGCGGCCATACGCCCAAATTAATGTCTCGAATATCGACATCATTGCCTATCTTCGCGCTATCGAAACATCCTAGGACACTTAGCTTGATGTCATTATATCGAGGCGTGGTACCGCTTTATTTTAATCTGTCCTCAAGTGCACCTGGTGAAATGACAAAAGATGTCATGCTGACATTAAAAGCGTCTGGATTGTTGTCAGTAGGTGATAAATTTGTCCTCACCTACGGTGACAGAATGGAAACCATTGGTGCAACAAACTCATGCAAAGTTGTCACTATCTTATAAGGTCACCAATTTAGCATTATTGATATTAATGCCCCAAAACAGGTCATTGAGTCGCCTGTACTTGCGGCTTGTTTAATATCAATTCACTTTGTTTAATGCGTAAACTGTGTAAAAACCACAAATTACGAAACTATACTATTCATTTAATATTTCATTAATCATTTTTAATTTGATATGTAAATGAATGAAAACGTTTACATTCAACTTCTTACAGAAGATTTTCGCGTTTCCAACCGCACATCTCATTAAACTATTCACTTCATACCTAAACTGTAATTCAACTTTAGTCGTTCCAATTAATATATGGTTGATTTATTGCATGGAATAGTGTTCATGGTCAATAAGTGTTTAGTAGTTTTCTTACTATCGTTTAGCGTCATCTCTTTTACGTCTTTCGCCAAAGGGAGTGGCCAAGCTGACACTCATAAAACTGCGCTTATCGCCGCTGAATCTCTACTTTCGGACTGGAAACAAAGACTCTTCGAAGACGCACTTGCATCCAAGCAATACCTATTAGCAGAAACAATCAAACAAACGTCAATCAATATTACAAGTGAAATAAAACTTCCCTCTGTCGCCTATGCCCTTCACGAGTCCAACAGACAAATAGTCATCGCCGAAGAGTACGTGATCGCCGTGAATGAATTTGCGCCGTTTTTTAATCGATTTGTGCACGACGACCGTGAACGCGAATTCAATGGCCAAACACACTTATCCTTTGAAGATATAGCATTGCTTGATGTCTTATTTCATGAGATGGGACATCATGCTATGGATGCAATGTATGCAAGCCGCTCATCACCCTATCGAATTGCACGCGCGGAACAAGAGGCTGAATATTGGTCAATACAGCAAAAGAAGGCGTACGATTTGGACAGATATCAACTCGGTAGAATAATATCGTTGTTTTCCATCGTTGCTTACCAATCTAATAAACCTCGGTTTTACGACGAGGAAAATGAATGGCAGCGGTCTATGCTAGATAATAGTGTTTATCGCGCATGCAAGATGGCTAATTCATTGATTGCGTCAAACATATGCGACGAAATACGCGTAGATAATCATTATGATACCGCCAGCATCTCATTCGAATTTTTAGAACAGACTAAAGCGCAATAGCAGAATAACGATTTTAGTCCTCCTCCGTAGGATCTTTCTGTGAAGCATGGCGAAATACGTACTGCTCAGACACTACCGAGACACACTAGGACGGACTCATTGCCAAAAGTCGACATAATCAACCATGCTTTTCTTTGGTTTTTCCATCGGTTTTATAGGTGATGTTCCCACGTACAAAAAACCGATAATTTCATCATCTTCCTGCAATTCAAACGCGCGTTTCACGTGCTCATCCTGCGCATAACTTCCTGTGCGCCAAATAGAGTCAAAGCCCATCGCTTTCGCTGCTAATTGAATGTCGTGAAGTGCACAGGCTGCAGAAGAAATTTGTTCAATTGGCGGTACACCCTCTTTTTCGGTGTATTTACAGATACCTACGATCACCATAGGTGCTCGATTAGGTAACTGCGATGCACGTTCAATTACCGATTGCTCCGCACCTTTTGCTAAGGCTGCTTGCTCAAAAATATCGCCTAATTTATTCAGCCCATCTTCCGTGCACACGATAAATCGCCAAGGAGTTAATTGCTTGTGGTCTGGTGCGCGCAAACCAGCTCGCAACATCTGCTCCAACTCATCACCCTCTGGCGCAGGCGATTGCAACCGAGGTTGCGATGCGCGATTTAATAGCAGTTCCAGTGCTTGCATGAAGCCCTCTCTCTTATGTTGTGTGATCTTTTACAAATGAATCAGCAAATATAGTATGTAGTACAAATTAACAGTTACTTTATACTCGCAACCGCAAAAACGCGCTCAACTTTGTGTTGTTTTCTTTTCAGTACGCAAATTGTTGCATTGAAATATATTATTACAAAACGCAATTGTGTTTTTTTGGTCGTTTTTGATAGGTTTAGTGGATCTGATAAAAGGGGTAAAAGAATGTCTGAAAACCGAAGTATTACGAAATCCATTTTCGTTGGTTTGTGGAATGCGTTGAATTTTAGTCGTCGATTGGTATTTAACATACTGTTTGTGTTGATTGTTGTAGGTTTAATCATCGTTATCAGTTCGGCCGATGATGGCAAAGTGAAAGTAAGCGACAGCAGTGCGTTGATCCTAAACCTGTCGGGCGATCTCGTGGTACAAAAGCAGTATGTGGATCCAATAGATGCTTTCATACAAGAAGCCACAGGACAAGACAGTGGCCCGAAGGAAATATTAGTTAGAGACTTGGTTAAGGCAATAAACAACGCCAAAGTCGACAATCGCATCGGGGCTTTGATTCTTGATTTAGAAGGATTTAACGGTGGCGGCTTAGACAAGCTGAAACGCGTTGCCGATGCTATTCAAGACTTTAAATCTGACGGAAAACCCGTTTACGCGATAGGCGATTATTACACAAGAAACCAGTACTTACTCGCGGTACAAGCTGACAACGTTTATCTGCATCCTATGGGCGGGATGATACTGGAAGGCTATTCACGCTATGGCAATTACTTTGCAGAAGGTTTAGAAAAAATAAAGGCAAGCACACATGTGTTCAAAGTTGGCAAATTCAAATCTGCCGTCGAACCCTTTACCCGAAACAATATGTCACCTGAAGCGAAAGAGGCTAATATAGCCTGGTTAAATGGCCTCTGGGGTCAATATAAAGAAGAAATTGTAGCAAATAGAAACTTCGATGAAGCAAATTTCGACGAGACATTTGCGTCTGCAATTACAAAATTTGAAGCTGTTGATGGCGATTTCGCGCAGTATGCACTTCAAAATGGCTGGGTTGATGGCCTTAGGACGCGCGAAGAATTTCGAAGTGAGATGAAAGAGTTACTTGGTCCGGGAGAGGGCGATAAACCCTATAATTTTGTGTCGTTCAATGGATACCTTGACCTTATCACGCCAGATTTCGCTTTGCCTCCTCCACAAGGGGATAAGGTAGCTATAGTGGTTGCCAAGGGCACGATATTAGATGGTAACCAAAAAGCAGGCACCATTGGTGGGGACTCTACCGCAAAACTACTTCGTGAAGCGAGAACCGATGACGAGGTTAAGGCCGTGGTATTGCAAGTAGACTCAGGCGGTGGTAGCGCGTTTGCGTCAGAAGTAATAAGACGCGAGGTCGAATTGCTCAAAGAAGAAGGCAAGCCCGTTGTGGCATCAATGGGTAGCGTTGCAGCGTCTGGCGGATATTGGATTTCAGCCAGTGCCGATCATATTGTTGCAGAGCCCTCAACAATCACTGGCTCGATCGGTATTTTTGGCATGTTTACCACGTTCGAACGGTCATTCAACCATTTAGGTATCTATAGCGACGGCGTTGCTACCAATGAATTAAGTGGCATCGCGCCTGACAGACCGCTGGAACCCGGCTACGCACAGCTCATTCAAATGAACATTGAACACGGTTATGACCAGTTCATTTCATTGGTTGCTGGCGAACGCGGAATGACCAAAGAAGCGGTCAATGAAATCGCTCAAGGCCGAGTGTGGATAGGCACGCAAGCATTAGATTTGGGCTTGGTCGACGAACTTGGCAACCTCTCTACCGCTGTGAATAAAGCCGCAGAGCTTGCACAGTTAGAGCAGTTTGAAGAATTTTACGTCGTACCAAAGTTGTCTGAGAAAGAACAACTCTTGCAAGAAATCTTTAAAACAGCTGCAACCTTTGTTAACGACAATGGCTTAAGTATAAAACCAAGTCCGTTAATTGAATTTGCCAACAAGATGGAAAAGCAAATCGAATTGATAACGTCGCTTAACGATCCTCGTGCAACATACGCTCTATGTGATGTGTGCAATATACAGTAAGATAATGCCATAGTTTTAATGCTAGGGAATAATTAACCTTCCCTAGCATTAGCGAGCATAACCTAATACTCTTAGCTTTTCTTAAATACCCATCATCAACCAACCGATACATTTTCAAATCAACAATCTTGATAACATTGGAAAGCATCACTAAAGAACGCGCACATAAAAGCGTTAAAACACATTTTAAAACACTAACAACGACGCCCTATGCGTTGCCAGTACTCCCTACCCTGTCTTTTAACCAACGCGGAATGGTCGCTGGTGCCGCACTTTTGAATAAAAACCATATAAGACTAAATGCATCGCTGTTAGAAAAACACCCTACCTACTTTTACAATCAAGTCATTCCTCATGAGCTGGCACATCTTGCTGTTTATTATCATTTTGGCCGTGTCAAACCGCATGGCAAAGAATGGAAAACAGTCATGACAAAAGTTTATGCACTACCGCCGCACCGATGTCATAATTTACCTGCAGAAGATACAAGTATTCGAACGTTTCCTTATCAATGTGACTGCCGACAAATCCAGTTGAGCATACGTCGACACAACAAGGTCATTAGAGGTAAGGCAACCTACACGTGCAATACGTGTGGCACACCACTGACATACCTATGTGATGAGTAATGTGAGTTGTTGTTACTAAAAGAGTTGGTTTGTAAATGCACTGTCGAGTTGTTTGAATGCCGTGTTAAGCAGTTTCGCTAACTCTTTGAAACGCGGTGTTTGCGGTATTTTTTCTAGCGCACACCCTTGCGCCTGCATTTTATAGTAAATATCAAGATACCAGCCTTTAATCGATGGTGGTAAAGGTTGGGATGAACGGTTACCTAACCATACTAGGCCTTGTACAGGTAATGAAAAGAAAAATACGCCAACCGCTAACGCCTGGGTCAAATAGTCCGAGCCCAAGTAGTGCAACTGCAGCGCGACGGTCATAACAGCCGCGGCAGGCATGACTTGTATACCAAACTTGGTTGCTGAAACAACCCGACACTCAGGAAACAAAGTGTACAGCTGCCTCTGCATTGGCCAAGTGTCCATGTAATGCTTGCCATCTCGGAGAATTTGCGGGTTAAACTTAATCATTGTGTGATGTCTACCTACTGCAACTCATTAACCTTACTATAACATATTAGTCGTGTACACAACCAAAAGCGTTTTGATAATTAAGTATCACATTGTAAACTTTAAAATTGCGACGCTTGGTTGTTGGTATGAACAAGAAATTGACACAAATCTATTATATTCAGAATAACCATTGCGGCATCTTTGACAAAGGAGACGGTGTTTACAAAATCAACGCAGGCTTAGTCCCTCAATATAACCAAACAACTTGAATTGCGAAATAATAGCCGTATATATTCACCATACGATGACACAGGAGAATTAGATGGCTGACAATCGCCATGTACCCCTTTTGATATTAGGCTCAGGTCCGGCCGGATACAGTGCTGCTGTATATGCAGCTAGAGCGAATTTGAATCCAGTTTTGCTCACCGGCATGCAGCAAGGTGGCCAGCTAACAACAACAACTGATGTTGAAAACTGGCCGGGTGATCCTGAAGGGCTCACAGGACCAGACTTGATGGTAAGAATGCAGCAACACGCTGAAAAATTTGACACTGAAATCATATTTGACCACATACATACTGTTGATGTGAAACAGCGCCCCTTTGCGTTAACTGGAGACAGCGGCACATACACATGTGATGCGTTAATCATCGCCACCGGTGCTTCTGCTAAATATTTAGGCCTTGAGAGTGAACAAGCATTCATGGGAAAAGGCGTCAGTGCCTGCGCAACTTGCGATGGTTTTTTCTATAAAAATCAAAAAGTTGCTGTTGTTGGCGGAGGCAATACCGCGGTAGAAGAAGCGTTGTATTTATCGAACATTGCATCTGAAGTACATGTCATTCATAGAAGAGATACCTTTCGAAGCGAGAAAATACTGTCGCAAAGGCTGCTCGATAAAGCAGAAAATGGTAACGTCGTGTTGCACCTAAATAAAACCCTAGATGAAGTAAAAGGTGATGACATGGGTGTGACTGGCATAAGTATTAAAGATACGCAATCCGATGAAACTTCTGAGCTGGATATTATGGGATTATTTATCGCTATTGGGCATTCACCCAATACTGACATTTTTGAAGGTCAGCTAGAAATGCGAGACGGCTACATTGTTGTCAAAAGTGGTCTAAACGGTGAGGCAACAAGCACCAGTGTCCCAGGCGTGTTTGCAGCAGGTGACGTGAGCGACCATATATATAGGCAAGCCATAACTTCAGCGGGCACAGGGTGTATGGCTGCGCTTGATGCTGAAAAGTATTTAGACGCGCTTAAGTAGGTATTGCACTGTGGTCTTTAATCAATGATAGAGTTATTCAAATTAGACCACAGCCTCAATTTCCCAGCGCATCAATTTGCATTAGATGAACCAAATGGCCTTTTAGCGTTCGGCGGCGATCTCAGTCCTGAACGCTTGATTTTCGCTTATAAACACGGAATTTTTCCTTGGTTTAGCAAAGGCGAACCCATTCTATGGTGGACACCTGATCCGAGAGGCGTCATTTATACCGACACATTTAAGGCAAGTAGAAGTTTGCGTAAGTCTATACGTAAATACGGCTACCGCGCTACCATGAATCATGCGTTTAAAGAAGTCATTACGGCGTGTGCAACCGTATCCAGACGCGATGTGGATCATACCAGTCACAATGGCACCTGGATAACGGATGAGATGATCCATGCGTATATTGAGCTTCACTATTCAGGGTATGCCCATTCAGTTGAGATTTGGGATGCGGACAATAAACTGGCAGGGGGCCTTTATGGCATAGGTATTAACGCCATCTTTTGCGGTGAATCCATGTTCCATAATTGCACAGATGCGAGTAAAGCTGCGTTTCTAGCACTAGTAAATTATATGAAAGCGAATGACATGCCGCTTATTGATTGCCAAATGAACAATCAACACCTTAAGTCATTGGGATGCGTAGAAATCCCGCGCGATGAGTTTCTCGCTGATTTAAATGAGCTTATTAATCGCCAGAGCACCATTTCAAGACCGTGGCAAACGACAACATTGAGTCTTTGATGAAATTTGGAATAACGCAAAAATTTACGTGTTCTTATCTCCCTACAAAAGAGGAGCAGCTGCTTGTGTGCATGCTTCCTTCCTCTGAGCTCAAGGAGTCCTATTCGGAACTTGTCAAAGTTGGGTTCAGACGTTCCGGTGAGCAGCTATACAGGCCACATTGCGAAGCGTGTAATGCATGCCAATCACTGCGTATCTTGTGTAACGAATTCGTTTTATCCCGTTCACAAAAACGGATAAAAAATAAAAACGCGGATATAGACATAAGCGTGCGTTTTGAAGAACAGGATGATTATTTTGAATTGTATGAGCGTTATATCAATGCGCATCACACCGACGGTAGTATGTACCCTGCCAACTATGAGCAGTACACTAACTTTATTCGTTGCAATTGGCAGCGACCACTATTTATTGAAGCGAGATGCGACAATCACCTTATTGCGGTTGCAGTAACGGATAAGCTATTTGATGGGTTATCAGCACTGTACACATTTTACGAACCAACCATGTCAAAACGAAGCCTGGGAACCTATATGATCCTCAAGCAAATTGACATCACCAAACGTTTTCAATTGCCCTATTTGTACCTCGGTTATCAAATCGATGAGTGCAAAAAAATGAATTACAAAAAGCATTTTACGCCCCACCAAAGATTCGTTTCAAATCGCTGGATTATTTATCGCTAATTTTCACATATTGCTTTACTAATGCGGCAACATTATGTATGGTTCGCGCGGCTTAAATGTTAATGAATGAGGTGTTTACTTTAGATGGCGAAAGAAGACTGTATTGAAATGGAAGGTACCGTATTGGATACGTTGCCCAATACGATGTTTAGGGTGGAATTGGAAAACGGACACGTTGTGACAGCGCATATTTCCGGAAAAATGCGTAAAAATTACATAAGAATTCTCACGGGTGATAAAGTCACTGTTGAAATGACCCCCTACGACCTCAGCAAGGGTCGCATCATCTATCGCGCCAGATAACAAACACAAAAAAACCGCTTCAATAAAGCGGTTTTTTTTGACACTACGATGTCAAAGGGAGTCGTTAGGAATGCTCTTCGGCATCTGAAGCAGATACACTCGGATAATCAAACGTAAGCTTATCGTCTTTCAAGTCTACGATGACTTCCCCACCCTTCGCTAATTTGCCAAACAGAAGTTCTGACGCCAATTCCTTTTTCAACTGCTCTTGGATTACGCGAGACATTGGGCGCGCGCCCATTGACTTATCATAGCCCTTCTCTGCCAGCCATTCTCTGGCTTTCTCGGAGACTTCAAGCGACACACCTTTTGCGTCGAGCTGTGCCTGTAATTCGATGATAAACTTATCAACGACTTGCAAGATAACATCTTGATCCAAGTGATTAAACCAGACAATAGCGTCCAACCTGTTTCTAAACTCAGGCGTAAACGTTTTATTGATTTCTGACAATGCATCGTGGCTGTGATCTTGCTGTTGAAAGCCAATTGATTTTTTAACAGTGGCTTGTACACCAGCATTCGTTGTTAACACGAGAACTACGTTTCTAAAATCAACTTTGCGGCCATTGTTATCCGTCAATGTACCGTGATCCATCACTTGCAACAAAATGTTATAAATGTCGCTGTGCGCTTTTTCAATCTCATCAAGTAACACCACTGAATACGGATTCTTAATGACAGCATCAGTCATCAATCCACCCTGATCATATCCAACGTAGCCAGGAGGTGCGCCAATCAATCTACTGACACTATGTCGTTCCATATATTCCGACATATCAAAGCGAATCAGTTCCACACCCATTTGTTTGGCGAGCTGTTGAGTCACTTCTGTTTTTCCGACGCCCGTTGGGCCTGCAAACAAGAAGCAACCAATAGGTTTGGTTTCAGCGCCAAGTCCAGAGCGAGAAAGCTGAATGGCATCATTTAACCTGTCAATAGCTTCGTCTTGACCGAATACCACCATCTTCAAGTTTCGCGATAGATTTTTCAGTACATCTTTGTCAGATGCAGAGACCGATTTTTCAGGAATTCGTGCAATCTTCGAAACGATGCTTTCAATGTCTGACACGCTGATTGTCTTTTTCCTTTTTGACTCTGGCAACATGCGTTGTCGTGCGCCTGCTTCATCGATAACGTCAATCGCCTTATCCGGCAGTTGACGCTCGTTGATATATTTAGCAGACAATTCAGCCGCAGCAGCAAGTGCTTTTTGGGTAAATCTAACGCTGTGATGCTCTTCATAGCGAGATTTCAATCCCATCAAAATCTTCGTCGTATCATCAACACTGGGCTCTAGCACGTCGATTTTCTGAAACCGCCTTGCAAGGGCTCTGTCTTTTTCGAAGATACCTTGATATTCCTGATAGGTCGTTGAACCTATGCATCTAAGTTCACCACTGCTGAGTTTTGGTTTCAACAGATTCGATGCGTCCATAACCCCACCAGACGCAGCGCCTGCACCAATGATCGTGTGGATTTCGTCAATAAACAAAATAGCGTGCTTGTCTTTGGTCAGCTCTTTTAAAATTCCTTTTAAACGCTTCTCAAAATCACCTCGATACTTGGTCCCTGCTAATAGACCACCCAAATCAAGTGAATAAATGGTGCTTGTTTCAATTACTTCTGGTACATCTTCGTTAACAATCCGAAACGCCAATCCTTCTGCAATTGCCGTCTTACCAACACCGGCTTCACCGACCAATAACGGATTGTTTTTACGTCGTCTACAAAGTATTTGAATACTGCGTTCTACTTCACTGTCACGACCAATGAGCGGATCAATTTTGCCTTCTTTTACCGCTTGATTGAGATTAGTTGCATATTTCGCCAACATTGATTGATTATCATCATTGTCTGCGCTCTCTTCACTCACTTCTTCATTGCTATTGTCTTCAGCATCATCGTTCTTGGTGACGCCATGTGAGATAAAGTTGACGACATCAAGTCGCGTAACGTCTGCCTTTTTCAAGATGTATACGGCTTGAGATTCTTGCTCACTGAAAATTGCAACGAGTACGTTAGCACCGGTCACTTCGCCTTTACCTGATGACTGCACATGAAAGACGGCACGTTGCAACACACGTTGAAAGCCAAGTGTCGGTTGTGTTTCTCTGTCGCCGGATTCTTCTTCTGACAATAATGGCGTCGTTTCATTGACGAATTCCGTCAATTCAGTGCGTAAATTTTCGATTTTCGCGCCGCATGCTTTCAATGCCTCATTAGCGGCTGGATTGTCCAGCAACATAAGTAATAAGTGTTCCACCGTCATAAATTCGTGGCGATGTTGTCGCGCGTATACGAAGGCTTCGTTAAGTGTCTGTTCTAAATCTTTATTTAGCATTTCTTCCCCTCAATCCTGCGCTGGTTCCATTGTACACATCAATGGGTGTTGATGTTTACGGGAGTATTGGTTTACTTGCATTACTTTGGTTTCTGCAATCTCTGCAGAATATATACCACATACGGCCTTGCCGTGATAATGCACTGTCAGCATTAACTGGTTAGCTTTTTCTAAATCCATCAAGAAGAACTTCATCAACACCTGGATAACAAAATCCATCGGTGTATAGTCGTCATTATTAAGTATTACTTTGTACATCGGCGGTGGCTGTGTCTTCTGTCGCTGCTTCTGCGCTAACTTTTCGCCATCTACATTTAAAATATCGTCATTGTCCATACTCACTCAATAACACCAGTTCATTAATCAGCCTATCACCATATAAGTATTTAGTCCTAAATATGTCACAAATACTTGACAAAAGTATAATACCGACCCAAAGTTACCAGTGTAATCGAGACGTTCAGATTGCATCCCAACCCACTTGTAATAGATCGGATTTCCATTC
This sequence comes from Pseudomonadota bacterium, assembly GCA_038744645.1. Taxonomy (GTDB): domain Bacteria; phylum Pseudomonadota; class Gammaproteobacteria; order Enterobacterales; family Alteromonadaceae; genus Glaciecola. The sequence continues at coordinate 20,178 of JBCDMA010000017.1, forward strand.
CATTTGTAGTATACATAGTGGCAACGAGATCATAAGTTTTCAAGGATTAAATTAGGAAGAAGTAAAATGGCAGTTGGTAAGGTGAAATGGTTCAATAATGCCAAGGGATTCGGCTTTATCGTTCCAGACGACGGTGGTGAAGACATATTTGCACACTACTCAACCATTAAAATGGATGGGTACCGATCGCTCAAAGCAGGACAAACCGTGCAATTCGATGTTGAACAGGGTCCCAAAGGCTTGCACGCTGAGAATATCGACTTGGTGCAAGACGAAGAGAGTTCGAGGTAGTATTATCAATATTGTGCGCTAGAGTGAATAAAAAAGCAGGTTTTGACAACCTGCTTTTTTAATGAAAACAACACCGCAACACACTGAATCTGAATTCAACGCGCATTACTCATCCAAGCTATCAATTGCGGCGTTTCTTGAATCATGCAACGTAAAATCATTCTTCTAAATAAACCTTACAATGTGCTTAGCCAGTTCACCGATGATAAAGGCAGAAAGACGCTGCGTGATTACATTCAGATCAAGGGCGTTTATGCTGCGGGAAGACTCGACTATGACAGTGAAGGTCTATTGATTCTTACCAATGACGGTAAGCTCAATCATCGGCTTACGGACCCAGCAAACAAAACAAGCAAAACCTATTGGGTACAAGTCGAAGGATCACCAACAGCGCAAAGTATCCATCAGATTGCAAATGGCATTGAGTTAAAGGATGGAATTACACTTCCCGCTAAAGTTAAGCGCATTGATTGTCCCGACGCATTATGGCCACGAACGCCACCGATACGCAAACGAAATAATATCCCAACAACCTGGTTATCTATAAGTATTACGGAAGGCAGAAATCGTCAGGTACGCAGAATGACGGCAGCGGTTGGACACCCGACACTTAGACTAATTCGCTATAGAATAGGCAATTGGACAATAGATGGCATCGAAAACGGTACATTCATCTCACTAGCGTAAGCGATTAGCCCAGGTGTCACCTTTTGCGTTTACTCATGCACTGCTTTTAACTCATTTTGCCGACACCAACAAATGAAATACACGGCGTGAAACTAGTGATTAAAAAACTTGTTTGTTATAATTATGCGCTGTTAAAAGGATATATCGGTTCATGTCACAACCCCCTCTTTCGTCACAACAAGACCACCAAAAAACCAAGGTCATTATTGGTATGTCCGGTGGCGTTGATTCATCTGTTTCTGCGTTGTTGTTGCAACAACAAGGTTATCAGGTAGAAGGCCTATTCATGAAGAATTGGGAAGAAGATGATAATGATGAGTATTGTGCTGCTGCGGAAGATCTTGCTGATGCACAAGCGGTAGCTGACAAACTGGGTATAAAACTACATCGCATTAATTTTGCCGCCGAATACTGGGACAATGTGTTTGAGTATTTTTTGGCGGAATACAAGGCCTATAGAACGCCTAATCCTGACATCATTTGCAATAAAGAGATCAAGTTTAAAGCTTTCTTGGAGTACGCTGCAGAAGATTTAGGTGCTGATTTTATTGCCACTGGTCACTATGTTCAAAAAGCACTGGTGAATGACAAATGGCAATTAGTTAGGGGCAGTGATGAAAACAAAGATCAAAGTTATTTCCTCTATACGCTAAGCCATACACAAATTGCGAAAACGCTCTTTCCCATTGGTCATTTGGATAAACCTAGAGTGCGAGAAATTGCACAACAGCACGGATTGATCACACACAATAAAAAAGACAGTACGGGTATATGTTTCATTGGCGAACGCAAGTTTAAAGATTTTTTGTCACAATACCTTCCAGCGCAACCAGGCAAAATTGAGACCATTGATGGCGAGACCATTGGTGAACACGATGGATTAATGTTTCATACGCTTGGCCAACGCAAAGGCCTGCATGTCGGTGGTCAACGCGATCATGGCAGCGAGCCGTGGTATACCGTCGCCAAAGATATAAAACGCAATGTACTGGTCATAGCACAAGGTTCAGAGCATCCTGCTCTATTTTCCGGCGGCTTAATTGCTAGCCAGTTGCATTGGGTTGATCGTACCCCACCAGAAAGTCCACAAAAAATCACCGTAAAGACCCGCTATAGGCAAAAAGATATATTCTGTAGTATCCGCGCTATTAATAAAGACACGGTAGAAGTCACCTTTGATCAGCCTCAAAAAGCCGTGACACCAGGACAGTCGGCCGTGTTTTATGACGGTAAGGTTTGCCTTGGTGGTGGCATCATTGACACATGTATATCAGTGGAAAATCAAGAAAATAAAAAGGATAAGGGATGTCTGCATAGTGGTTAGCAATGAATTTGAAATCCAGCTTGCATTAGCTGGCGTTTGTCAATGTGCCTCACTCGTAAAATCGATAGCACGCAGAGGCGAAGCAGATAGAGATGCTTTTGAGGCCAGTGCCTCAAGCATACTGGTAACGGCACCAGAAAACACACAACAAGTGTATGGCGCATTAAGCAATCTTCGCATTGGTTTCACCACGTTAGTATCACAACTCGACAGTAACAGCGTCCACAAAGATGCTGAAATCACGCGATACATTGCATCGATGCTTGGACTGGAACGAAAACTGGCAAAAAAACCCGCTGCATTGAACGAATTGTCTGACCGTGTTAGTCATGTACAACGACAGCTCGCCTACGTAGACTTTGAAAATCAGCAAATTCTCGCATCTCTTGCCGCCATATACAGCGATATCGTAAGCCCACTGGCACCGCAAATACAAGTCGCCGGTAACCCCAAGTATTTGGGTATTGAAGCCAATCAAAAGAGAGTTCGAGCACTCTTGCTTGCAGGCATTCGCTCTGCCGTATTGTGGCGCCAACTTGGCGGTAAGCGACGGCAAATCTTGTTTTCTCGAAAAAAGATACTTCACCAAGCAAAAAATACACTCCGAGACATTAATTAGTGATAACTGTTAATTAGGGAACCTTCATGCAACTTAGTAGTTTAACTGCGCTATCGCCAATCGATGGCCGTTACGCCAATAAAACCGTGGAACTCAGACAACACTTTAGCGAGTTCGGCCTTATCAAGAACCGAGTCATCGTTGAAATCCGATGGCTACAAGCGCTATCACTTCA
>JBCDMA010000018.1:0-23173 GCA_038744645.1 Pseudomonadota bacterium
GCCTTGCTCGCCCGCTCTTGCCGCTTCAATCGCAGCATTTAAGGCGAGAAGGTTGGTTTGCTCTGCAATGTCTTGGATCAGCTGCAGAGAGTCAGTAATGTTGGAAACGTTAGATTCCAGCTCTTCTACCTTATTAGTGGCATCAGAAAGATAAGTTGTCAGTGCAGAAACACTGCTTTCTGCGCGTTCCATCGACTGTTTGGTATCAAGTGAATCAGTCTCCGCTTTCTTACAGACTTCTGCGGCTTCGTCAGCTGTTCTGGAAATTTGCTCAGCGCTCATGGTCAACTCAGTTACCGCAGCTGCAACTTGTTCAGTTTCGCTCTGTTGCTCAGTTGAAATTTTGTTGCTGGTTTGTGCTCTTTGGCTGATCCCACTGGTTTGTTGCTCTATGTGATCAGAAGATTCAATGATATTGAGTACTAGCTTTTGTAAGCTATCAACGAACCGATTAAAGTTTGTCGACAGTTTCGATAATTCAGGTAGCGGGCAGTCATCGACTCTCGCAGTTAAATCACCTTCACCGTTGGCAAAAGAAGCCACTGAGCGTTGAATTCTATCGAGCGGACCAAGAATACTTTTACTAATTATCCAGCCTACGATGGACGTGCCGATGATCAGCACAACGCTCACTATAACAAGGAAGACTTCACTTGCAATCATGGTCTCTTGGGCGGCGTCATTAAGTTGACCCAAATAAACATCAACATCATCAATATAGAATCCCGTACCGATCATGAGATCCAAGTCGTCAAGATATATAGCATATGACAACTTTGGTAAAGGTTCAGTCATTCCAGGCTTAGGGAAGTGATAAGTTACAAAACCACCACCCGCTTTTGCCGTTTTTATAAGTTCTTCTATGAAAAACGTGCCATTACTGTCTTTCGCGCCAATAAAATTGTCACCGATTCGAGCGGACGATGTGCCTGAAAAAACCCGTGTTCCGTCACCCGCGTAGCCAAAGAAATATCCATCTTCATTAAATTCTATTTTGTTAAAAAAGTTTGTGACCGCTTCAAGGTCATTTCTATCCAGCCCGGCTGCAATCACACTGGCCTTAACTATTTCCATTTGCGTCGCAAGTTCTTGTGATTTTTCCTTAATGAAATGTTCCCTGATATCTGCAGACTGCTCTTCCTGAAGCTCACTAATTTCATTAAACGTTATGGTGATGATCGTGGTTGCAAAAAGTACAATGGGGACAAGGCACAATGCCAATAAACGAGCGCGAATTGTTATGCGTTTCATATTTTACCTGATTTCTGGACGTCTTTTTATGAGTTACGCCCTTATCGGCAAGTCATGAGATTTTGTTAGCAGATTTGGTTATGTCAAAAATTTCGGTTTATTGCAGTTGATGGCGGAAGTGGTAGAGACGAACTAACCAATAGTTATGGACGGTAATACTACCTGTCATTATTGAGGAAGTATCGTCACTTTTTCTAACACGATTGGGTTGACTGGTACATCATAGAACCTCGCCTCAATATTGTAATCTGTGTCTACAATGGCCATTTCATCAATGACGCTTTGACCTTCAACAACCAAACCGAACACAGTGTAGCCCCAGGTTTTTCCGGGGTTTAAGTTATCGTTGTCTTTTGCGTTGAAGAAAAACTGGCGTTTAGCTGAGTGCGGATCATCCATACGGGCCATTGCAATCGTGTACATGTTGTTTTTTAGGCCGTTGCCTGATTCGTTAAAGATTGGGGAGAACTCGGTTTTTTCTTCAAATTCTGGCGAATACCCACCGCCTTGCACAATGTAGTCAAAGACCACTCGGTGAAATACAGTATTGTCGTACTGGCCAAGCTTGGTATACCGCAGAAAATTATTCACTGTGATAGGCGCTCTTTTGCGATCAAGCTCCACTGTGATATCGCCCATACTGGTTGCAAATTTTACTTTCGGATAGTAATTGTCAGGTTGAACGCTGGCACCAAGATCTTTTTTGTTTGCTAGCACGTCAGTTTGAACGACTATCAATAATGCGAGACCAAGTGTTTTGACTAATTTCATGGTTACCTCTTGGATGCGCGATAAATGCTGAATTTTTTGTTTCTCGCGATAATCGCGACATCTGAAAATAGTTTCTTCAATTTTATCATATAGTTGAGTTGTCGATTGGCCACAATCACCAATACGCCAGTGGTTGATAGAAAGTGTTTTGCATCTTTAAACATTTGCCAAGCTATTTCTTCAGTAATGGCGTTGTTCTGGTGAAATGGTGGATTGCATAATATGACATCTACATTGCCTTTGAGTTCTTCGGGTAAACTTGCCAATGCATGTGATTGAATAAAATATGATCTGTCGTCAACGCCTGCGGCTTTTGATGTTGCTCTTGCAGATTGAATAGCGGAACTTGATTCATCGACGAAATACACTTCACTTTCTACCGAACGCCTTAAAAAACTGATACCCAAAACACCGTTTCCACAACCAAGATCTACAGCTGTTCTAAGCCCTTTCTGACTAAGAGTATTTAGGGGGAGATGTTCCAAAAGAAAACGCGCGCCAATATCAAGGTGATCGCGACAAAACACATTGACGTGATTAATCAGAGTAAAGTCTAGCGCGTTATCTTTAACCGTAATGGGTGCGGGCCTACTTGCACCTTTTTTATTTGAGGGTCGTGCGAAAATGAGGCGCGATTTCTTTTTGGCCAATGATGTTGTGGTTGGTCCTATGTATGTCTCGAACAACGACAGCACGGATTTGGTGACAAGCGAGACTTTTCCAGCCGCAATGACTGCTGATTCTGGTGTCAGTTTTTCCTGTAAAGAAATCAGCAGATCTTCTAACAGCGCAAGTGTTTTAGGGACTTTTATCATCACAAGTGAATAAGGCGGTGCAGGCGATTGAAACTCAAATGGGTCAATAATTTTCAGCGAGTTTTCTAATTGGTTTCGCTTTAGATTTTTCTCAATTGCCGTTTTAGACATCAACGAATCTGTCACCAACACGCAGTCATTTTTCGCTAATGCGCATGATAATGCACCGAAATCATCATTAATTATGCAAACGGAATTGATTAGATCTTTTTCAAAGTTTGCAAAAACATGGTGCAACAAATACTCATCTGCAGCGTCCCACGCTTGCAACGAACCATTGCGCGTCGAAGGAAATCTGTGAAGATGAAAAACACCAAATGGAGTTGTAAACTCTGTATTCATCGATAGCGTATCAAGTTCAAGATAGTGAGATCGGTATACTGTAGTGAAGATACCCTTTTCAGGCCACATTTTCTTTTTTAGTTTTTATGTAATTACACGCGATTACCGCCTGTTTTGGCGTTAGAAAAGACATGCAAATGCATTGATGAAGCGTTATTAAACACATAAGCAATCAAGAATTAAGCATGTTGTTACCGGCTAGTGCAGAGTTAAATAAAGGTAGAGAACACATAAATGCAACAAGCGTCATTATTGCCACACGAAGCACAACAATTAGCTATGCCTGATGCCAGGGTGCATTTTTACCCGAACTGGCTTACAGCAGCTATGGCATCACAATACTTTGAGACGCTCAATGACGAATTGAAGTGGACGCAGCAAGACATTGTGTTGTTCGGCAAGAAGTACAAATCGCCTAGATTACAAGCATGGTATGGCGAACCCGACGCCGTATATACCTATTCGGGTTTGAAGATGACGCCACTCGCCTGGCATGAGACGCTTGCTGATATAAGAGATGAGTGCCAGCAAAAATTAGGTGTAAACTTTAATTCCGTATTGGCGAACTTGTACCGCACTGGCGCAGACAGCATGGGGTTTCATGCAGATGATGAACCTGAACTGGGGAAAGCGCCCATCATCGCGTCAGTCAGTCTCGGGGCAATGCGTAATTTGGATTTTGTTCATAATAGAACAAAACAGAAGGTAAGGGTTCCCTTAACCCATGGCAGTTTATTGGTGATGCAGGGACAGACGCAAATGCATTGGAAGCATGGCATAAACAAGACGAAACGCGTTACAATGCCGCGTATAAACCTGACCTTTCGCTTGGTCAAAACATAAATAAAACCTGACTAAACCGTTATTAAAACATATTAGGGCTTAATTGATATCCAGTAAAAGCGCGGTAAGAAGCCGGTTGGTTACAGTATCCGAACTCAAGAAACAGTTGAAATTCACATGAAAACTCAAAAAGTCATCGAAGAGAAAATCCAACAATCCCTGTCGCCCGAAATAATGCAAGTGGAAAATGAAAGCCACATGCACAATGTACCGGCAAATTCCGAAACGCATTTTAAAGTGACCGTTGTAAGCAGCGCTTTTGAGGGAAAGCGGCTGTTGCAACGCCATAGAATGCTAAACGAACTGCTTAGTGATGAGCTTGCTGGCCCTGTGCATGCGTTGGCGCTTCACACGTACACAGATGCCGAATGGCAGAAAAAGAACGGCTTAATACCTGAATCTCCACAGTGCATGGGCGGTGAAAAATCGGCAAAATAGATACGCCGCAGAGTAAACATCCGCTCGTAGACGTCATCTGGCAATTCCTTAAGCTAGGGTTAACGTCTTTTGGTGGGCCCGTGGCGCACTTGGGTTATTTTCGACAAAGCCTGATCGAAAAACGGCAATGGATGCGGGATAAAGAATACGCGCAGCTAGTTGCCATTTGCCAATTTCTGCCTGGTCCAGCAAGCAGCCAAGTGGGGTTTGCACTTGGTATTAAGCGAGCAGGGTGGTTGGGCGGTTTTTTCGCTTTTTTTTGTTTTACGTTACCTTCAGCCGCATTTCTAATACTGTTTGCGCGGGCGATACCAAATCTACCGAATGATTTGCAGGTCGGCCTTATTAACACGCTAAAACTGGTTGCTATTATCGTAGTGTTTCAAGCCGTTTTTGGGATGTGGCGGAGCATTTGTATTGATGTTCGAGCAAAAGTTATCGCGGTTGTGAGTTGCGGTGTATTGCTGTTTGCTAGCTTTGGCGCAGTGCATCTGATTGTGCTTGCTGCTGCGGCTATTGCCGGGATAGGCGTATTGCACGCACCTGATCAGAAGCAACATGACCCATCTGCGCAAGTGCTAGATTTCAACATTTCAAAAACAGTTGGGGTCGTCTGTCTGGCGCTATTTATTGCATTGCTGGTGCTATCCATTGTTTTAGTCAGTACAGCGGGTTCCCCCGTCATTTCGGACGTGTTTTTTGGATTTTATGAGACAGGTGCACTGATTTTTGGCGGCGGCCATGTGGTTTTGCCTATGTTGCAACAAACAGTGGTTGCAAGCGGTTGGCTGGGTGAGGAAACCTTTATCGTTGGATACGGTGCGGCGCAAGCGGTACCTGGTCCGCTATTTACGATTGCGGCGTTTTTGGGCCATGAAATCTCAAGCGCGTATGCCCCTCTTTTGGTCGCTTTAATCGCAACGATCGCGATATTTTTACCCGGTTTTTTATTGTTGCTTGGTGTATTACCTTTTTGGCAAATCCTCAATCAATATCCCATTGTTGCGAATGCGATTGTTGGATTAAATGCAGGTGTCGTTGGCTTGTTGGCTGCGACCTTAATCAACCCAATAGTGCTAACTGGCGTTCAATCAACCGCAGACATAGTATTCGCAATTGTTCTTTGCCTTTGCGCAGTCGCGCTGAAACTGTCTATCTTGAAAATTTTGCTGGCGTGTTTTGCCTATGGTGCGATTATCCTGCTTCTGTAATAGTTAAAAAACAGGATAATTGCGCCTTAAAGCCATTTACCAAATAGCGAAACGACAACTAATAATAACGTAAGCTATCAGCCTTACCTCTGAACACGAAGTAACAAAACGCGGTGTATGACGCGATGATCGGAATGACCAAACACGCGCCAATAAATATAATGTTTAATGATTCAGCTGCACTGGCCGCGTCGAAAATTGTCATCTGGTTGGGTACAACAAAGGGGTAAAAGCTGACCGCGAGTCCCACAAAACATGTGATAAAAATGACGCAACAAATCATAAATGGCAGCCACTGCCCTTTCTCAGCTGCGATGTTTGGTGATTTCTCGAAATGCCGGATAACAGTGTAACCAAGCAAAAACATGCCAAAACAAAGCATTGGAATAAACGCATATAGATATGCGAAAGGAGGTTGCGTCCAGATTTGATAGACATTTACATTCACTATTGGATTAATAAGTGAAACGCCGAGAATGCCGGCAAATGCAACCACACCTGCTTTTTTACACTGTTTCAACGCATGCGATTGCAAATTATCGCTGGTTTTCAAAAATAGCCACGCGTTTCCAATCAGCGCATAAGCTGCCGTAACGCAGATCCCACTAAACACCGAGAAAACAACCGACGCAAGTGTATAGTTAAGTCCCATCACATATTGGCCAAGCATAAAACCTTGGCTGAACGCAGCGATAAATGAGCCGACTTTAAATGTGCGGTCCCACAGGCGTTTGCGATGGGGTTTTACTTTTGCTCTAAAATCAAAGGCAACACCGCGCAGGATAAGCCCGACGAGCAAGGCTGCGGCGGGCAAGTACAGTGATTTTAGAATTTCACTGTGGGCTGCGGGAAAGGCAACAAGTAAGAGACCAACTGCTAGTACCAGCCAGGTTTCATTGGCGTCCCAAAATGGACCGATAGATGCTATGGCGGTATCTCGCCACGCTTCATTTTGCATGTTGAGCGTTACGCCAACGCCTAAGTCGTAGCCATCTAGCATGGCATACAATAGAATTGAAAAAGCCGTTAGCCCAGCAAAGATCAGCGCAAGTGTTTCAGACGTTAACCAGTTCATGCATTTACCTCTCTTTGTAACGTAATTCGCTTTTTCTCTGGCAACCCTGGCAGGCTCAGATCGTATTCTTCGACCTCAACAGACTTATTGGCGAGTCCGTAGAGCGTTTTAACGTAAGCGACGAGCAGCACGACGTAGATGGATAAATAGATAGCCAGTGTTAATGCCACATTTGAGCTGGCAATATCAGTCACTGCGTCTGCGGTCTTCAACACGCCCTGCACAAGGTAGGGTTGTCTACCAATTTCAGTGACATACCATCCAGATAGTGTGGCAATCCATCCAGAAAATGTCATGCCTATGAGCACTTTCAGCTGAAGCGCACTTAATCTTTTATGTCGTTTTAGCGAATAGGTGCACCACCAGGCAACGGCAATCATCAATAAGCCGATACCCACCATGATGCGAAACCCAAAGAATAGCGGTTTAACGGGCGGATGACCGTCCTCAAATTCATCCAGTCCTTTCAGTTCCCCGTCAAGCTCGTGGGTAAGTATCAAACTTGCCATATTCGGAATTTCGATTGCAAAGTCATTTTGTTTTGTTTCTTCGTTGGGGAGCGCAAATAAAACAAGAGGTGCGCCGTTTTGCGTTTCCCAGACACCTTCAATTGCAGCTATTTTTGCTGGCTGATGCTCTAATGTGTTCAAGCCATGCAAATCGCCTACAAATGCTTGCAACGGTGCCAGAAACGCAGCGCCCAAAATTACAGTGCGTATAGCGACTTTCGGCGCTTTCTTTTGGTCACCTTTCAGCATTCTGTATGCTGATATCCCGGCGACAAGAAAACACACAGTCAATGCAGAACTTATCAGCGTATGACTGAATCGATAAGGGAAAGACGGGTTAAATATAATGGCCAGCCAATCGGTTGCGTGAGCAACACCTTCGCGCATTTCAAATCCGGTAGGGGTATGCATCCAAGAGTTAAGCACCAAAATCCAAAATGCAGACATGGTCGTGCCAAATGCGACCAAAAAGGTTGCCAAGGTGTGTGCCCAATTCGGTACGCGGTTGATACCAAACAGCATAACGCCCAGCAAAGTTGCTTCTAAGAAAAACGCAGTGAGGATTTCATAGGCGAGCAATGGGCCAGCAATATTGCCGATCGTTTCCATAAAGCCCGGCCAGTTGGTACCAAATTGAAATGACATGGTTATGCCGCTGACCACGCCAAGTGCAAATGTCAGCGCAAACACTTTGACCCAAAATCGGTATGCACGCATCCAAACAGGGTGCTTTGAAAAGTTAAAGCGAAGCTTAAAATAGAGCAACAACCAGCCCAGCGCGATGGTTATGGTTGGAAACAATATATGAAAGCTGATATTCGCGGCAAACTGGATCCGCGACAATAAAAGTACATCCACGTTAGTCACCTCATTAATAAAAATACAGGGGTGGATTACCTGGATTAAGCGTTGTTACAGATTTCGTATAACATTCATGTCAGGTAATCGAGCCCTAGATTTTCTATTCCGCTTTTTTGGTGATTTTGTCTTTGATATCGAGCACTTTACCTACGCCGGAACCGAGCTTCATGAGCGTGTTGAGCTTTTGTGGTGAGAGCGTTTGCAAACTCTGCGTCCATTCAAAGAGGTTTTCTAACAAATCATGGATTTCCCTGATCTGTTCTTGCGCGTATTCCTCGTCTTTGTTCGCAGGTTTGTCGAGCAAAATGTCGCGCAGAAGGGAAAGCGTAGGGTCCAGCTCACGTTTGCGCCGTTCTTCGAACACCTTGTTCGCCATGTCCCACAGTGAACCTCTATTGGTGTAATAGTCTTTGCGGTCGCCTTGTTTATGAATCGTCTGAACAAGTTGCCAACTGCTCAATTCCTTCAAGCCCATGCTGACATTACCGCGAGATATACCCAGCGCTTCAGATATGTCATTGGCACTGAGAGGCTCATCAGTTAACACCATCAGTGCGAACATTTGCCCGACGGTACGGTTAAAGCCCCAGCGACTGCCCATCTCGCCAAAATGGAAAACAAACGATTCAATCATTGGTGTCATAATGTTTATATTTCTGAAGTTTCAATAATTACTGAAAATACAGAATATATTGATTTATGTCAAATGAAACTGACTTTTTCTTTGAGAAATGTCGAAGGGCTGTCTAACTGAGATGAAATGGAAGTGAATTGCATGCCGACGCTACGTGGGAATTGGGTTGAGTGGTGATAAATGGACCTCATGTGATGTCTTGTGGGACGGCAAAGTAGTTTTTACGGGCCAAAAGAGCGCTTCAATTACCTTAGCAGCTTTGCTGTGTTCGGCGCCAAAGGTATGGAGTTGATGGATATTTTACACCTTTACTGGAAAATATAGATTTTAGAAACCCCTCATTTATAGCTCTAATTCAAAGCATCTAGTACCGTCAGATTCATCGTACTTAGTGGGGCATGACACTTGGTTAAAACCCCTTTTTTCATAAAAGTGTATTGACTCAGGTTGGCCAGTACCTGTGCGAAGCTCGATTTTTTTAAGTCTTTTTCAACAGCAAATTTTAAAAGAGTGAATCTCCACCAATTAAAAGGGCAATACTCTTCAATAAATATAACGCGTTAAGTCTGAATGAGCGAAAGCGAATGGCTTGAAACGTTTGTTATACTCACTAAACACTACCATTCCATTCACTAAATAATTCTTGTTGCTCTGGACCCTTATCCCTTAGCTGCTTGACTACTATTGGAGATAATATGTCCGGATACCAAGCAGTCGTAATGCCAATACCTCCATTCCACAAAGTCTCAAAATAATGCTTTGCAATTGCTTGAAGAGATTTATCTTCGTATGCAAGCTTAATCATTAATTCACTTACAAATGCGCCAAGTACACTTCCAAGAACGAATTCGGCTTCTTCATCTAATTGGCAGGTATAACAAGTGCTGATGTGATTGAAAAACTCTATATCAATATCTTCGTTTTGTTCGTCCGGTAGATTTTTATATGACTTATCAAAATGAAGGCTTTTTGAGAGCGCATAGGTTCCCAGGTCCGACACACATATAAAATCTAATAATTGATTTGGGTGGTCAGCTCTCCCAGCGAATTGTTTTTCTTGTATTCGCTCAAGAAGGTCAAATGCAACATCTTGCTTTGATTTTTTCCAGGAATACGAATGAGCTAATAGTCCATAGAATATCGGTTGGTTTAGTTCTTTATAGGGTGTTCCTGTTCTAGTTTTAACAAGATTCTTGATTATTACTGCGGTTTTAAATGCCTTTTCCAGATGCTGGGTACGGAGCGTTAGTTTGCATTCGAATGCTGCTACCACGCCTCCGGCTAAATAGTGCTTTTTATTTACAAGATGTTTGGGATACGAAGGATGTAAAACTAGAATGTCCACTTGGGGAGATGTATGGCCCTTTACATCGATTATCCTTCCCTTTGTAACCACACTGTAGTTGGCTGGCAACCAACCCCTTAATAGTTTTGCCCAATTCTCCTCACCCTCGTCACCGGCAGTTCCAGGGTCTCGAAGAACATTTTTTTGAATCCTTTTATATTCTGTCGCCATTTCATGTTGCAATTGCTTCATGAAGCTGAATAGTTGCCCTTCAATCACTAATTTTCCTTGGACATATAACGCCTGACTTTGAACGATTATGTAGCAACGCGGAATAATTGTCTTCCAATAGTCCCTTGTTATGCGTTTTACGCAAAAGTTTTTTCATACTCTGTTATATAATATTCAATATCATGTGCTGTACCAGTATGAATAAGCTCGGCTGTATTGCGGTTAATAATTATGGGAGCATTGCCATCGAGCATATGCATAAACTCACCGGTTTCTATATATGCTTTGCTTTGATAGAAAAACACCCAGCCCCATGGTTTTTCAATAGTTTCTTCTTCAAGAACTGCGCAATCAATAGGATTGTATTTATCTTTTGTAATTTCTAGCTCAGCTTCAACCAAGCTTTGTGCCTCTTCTCTATTCATGATTAAGACACATAACAAGGTATTACCCGGAATTCTCGATAAACCCATGGTTTGTTCATACTCAAATTCCTTTTCAAGGAAATAATTTTTGAAGCATAACAGGACTTTAGAACTATTTTCAATTCAAAGAGAACTAGGGTTTATAGAGATCCTTCTATGCAAACAAGCGAAAGATCTAAGCAACTGATTTTCAGCAGGTTAAGGAATTTATTTTGGGGGATAGTTACACTATGACTGGCCATGCTGTTTTTGCTTAGAGAGACTCACAGGTTTGTTTATTGGGGTTCGAAAAGTGTTTTTTATGAATGAAATATCATAGTGAAGGTATTCGCTGTTTTCTATTTCCTGTTTTAGTTTTAGTCTTCTAAATAAACGATGTTATCGTTTTATGCTGTTAAACCTATAGATTAATGGCGTGAGAATTCGTGGCATCGCCCATACCATTATTCCGGAAATCACTAGCGCTTTACTCCAAATTGGCCAAGTTACAATCAAGGGGTTAAGTGCATAAAGTAGAACAGTCACCATTACAAATGCCCCTAACCAAGTTAAAAAAAACTGTTTCATCTTATAATTCCTCGCTTTTGTGGTTTCATGCTTACTTAAAATGACCTTTTCAGTACTCGCTTTATATGGAGCAGGGCACGGTTTTATATTATCCAAACCATGCCCCGACAATCCTAAGTTTCATCTACAATCTTGTATTGAACACTTGGTGTTAACTCAGGTGATGTTGCAATATCTGATTCTGACTCACGCTGGCTTTTTTCACTCCCAGTAAGGTTCAATGTACGCATGGTCACATAAAACACCGGTGTGAAGATTAGGCCAAAGAAAGTCACGCCCAACATTCCAAAAAACACTGCAGTACCTAGCGTAACTCTGAGTTCAGCGCCGGCACCTTCAGATAGCATCAGAGGAACGACACCAAGAGTAAATGCCAAGGATGTCATCAAAATTGGTCGAAGGCGCAGTCTCGCTGCTTCAATCGCTGCGTCTTTTACGCTGTAGTTTTGCTGTTCAAGCTGATTGGCAAATTCAATGATCAATATCGCGTTTTTAGCAGCAAGCCCTACTAACACTACCAGTGCAATTTGCGTCAGTATGTTGTTGTCCATGCCCATCATCCATATACCACCAAGCGCGGAAAGCAGAACCATAGGGACGATTAAGATAACAGCAAAAGGCAGTTTTATGGATTCATACTGTGCCGCCAATACCAGGAAGACAAAGACAATGCTAAGCAAGAATAACGCGGTGCCATCTTCAGTAACGCTTTCCTGATAGGACAAGTCTGTCCATTCGATGCCAAAACCCGCAGGCAATGTCGATTCTGCAATTTGCTCAACAAGTTGCAGTGTTTCTTGAGAACTCAGCGTTGTTGAGGCGCCACCAATGATTTCAGCGGTGGAAAACGAGTTGTAACGAGGGGAACGATCAGGGGCGGATCGCAAGGCAATATCTGCCACCGAACCAAGCGGTACTAGCTGACCATCGCTGTTTCTCACTTGTAATTTAGACAATTGCTCAATGTCCAATCGATAGGCGCTATCGGCCTGCGCACGCACTTGATAGGTTCTACCGATGATATTGAAATCATTGATATAGGTGCTGCCCAAATACACTTCCAACATTTGATAAATGCGCTCAACGGGTACATTGAGCATTTCCGCTTTCGCCGTATCAACGTCAACAAAATAATCAGGAGCAGAGACACTAAATGGCGTGAAGGCAAACTGCACTTGAGGATGCGCATTTAACGCTGAAACCAAATCTGATGCAGCATTAAACAGTGCATTAGAACCCTGTGATTCATAATCCTGGACGCGAAGTGTGAAACCGCCACCAGTACCAATTCCACGAATGGTAGGAGGTAGGATCACGTTGATGACGCCTTCATCAATGGCAGACATACGCTCAGTCAGTTCAGCAGCTATAACACTTGCGCTTCGACCAGATTGTGCACGTTCATCAAAATCAGCGAACTGCACAAAAAGGGTACCCGCTGCACTGTTTGTTGTGCCGGTCAATCCGTAAAATCCAGGGAATCCGTGAGTGTAAGTTACGCCGTCAACTTCACGAGCAATCTCAGTCATTTCTTTGATAACGGCATCCGTTCGCTGCAAGGAGCTACCCGCAGGAAGCTGCACAGGTAATATTGCATAACCCTGATCGGATTCAGGAATAAATCCTCTAGGCAAAGTGTAGGTTAAGGCTACGGCAGCAACAGTTAACGCGCCAAACAGCGTGAGCATAATGGCTCTATGGTTGACCGCAATTCTTACGACATGCTCATAGCCATTGGTGAGTTTTTCAAAACCTGCATCAAATTTTTTGCCCGCAGTCACAAAAGGAGACAACAGTTTCATCATCCAAGTAACACGAGGTTTTTGTTCTTCATGGCCTTTTAAAAAGTGAGCTGCCATCGCTGGACTTAAGGTAAGCGAATTAAACACTGAGAAAAGCGTTGCGACTGAAATGGCTACACCGAATTGGCGAAAAAACTCACCTGAAATACCATCCAATAACATGGTAGGTATGAAGACTGCCGCAAGGACCAAACCGTTGGAGATTAACGCTGAGGTGATTTCGGTCATGGACTGACGTGTAGCTTCACGTCGTGACAGTCCGTTTCTCATGTTTCGCTCAACATTCTCGACCACGATGATGGCATCATCTACTACGATACCAACAGCTAGCACAAGACCAAAAAGCGTTAGTGTATTGATGTTGTAGCCAAGTCCCGCCATCACAAAGAAGGTACCGATAAGCGATACAGGAATAGCTAACAAAGGAATTACGCTGGCTCTGGCGCTCTGCAAAAACACCATGATGACTAGCATCACCAGCGCTACCGCTTCATAAATCGTGACGTTCAGTTTTTCTATCGACGACGCTACAAAGAACTCGGTAGGATTGTAGGTATTATCATAAGCAATACCTGCAGGGAATTCCTTTGACAGCTCGGCCATGACTTCCTGCACTTCACTTGCAGTTTCAAGGGCATTTGTGCCTGGTTGTTGAAAGATAAGCAGTGGCACATAGGGTCTGCCGTCGAAATATGCATTTGTGCGGAAGTTTTCTGCAGATAACTCTATCCGAGCAACATCTGATAAACGACTGATGCGACCATCATTGCCACGCTTTATAACGATGTTCTCAAACTCCTGAATCTCATCCAATCGTCCTCTAAGCGAGACTGTAGGTTGAAAAGCACGATTGGTCGCCACAGGTGGTTGAGCTAATTGACCTCCTGCTACCTGACTGTTCTGCGCACGAATGGCATCAATAACCTCTCCAGGATTTAAATCAAGAGCGGCAATCTTGTCTGGGTCAAGCCAGATGCGCATGGCATAATCTCGGCTGCCAATGGGTGTAATACTGCCAACACCTGGCAGTCTTAACAGTACTGGTTCCACTCTGGTTTTGCTGTAGTTTGAAACGAACAATTGATCGCGACTTTGATCGGGTGAATACATTTGCACAACCATCAAAAAGTCCGGCGAGTTTTTCCTCACGGAAATGCCTGTTCTTCTTACTTCCTCAGGTAATCGAGCTTCTGCAAGCGCTACGCGGTTTTGCACAAGTACTAATGCTTCATCGAGATCTGTGCCTAAATCAAAAGTCACAGTAATTTGAATTTCACCATCATTGGTGGAATTAGAATACATATACAGCATGCGATCGACGCCGTTTATCTCTTGTTCAAGCGGTGTTGCTACTGTTTGCGCAATGGTTTCTGCACTTGCACCAGAATAATTGGCCGTAACAACGACTGTCGGCGGCACGACTTCGGGATATTGAGATACCGACATTCTAGTCATGGCGACCAAGCCAAAAATGATGATGGCGACTGAGATTGATAGAGCGAATATTGGTCTATCGATAAAAAAGTGAGCAATTTTCATTGTGATGTCTCCTCTGATGTATATGTAGTGTTATTGCTCTATCTGGCGCTGAGCAAATCGTTGTTTTCCTGGGCAAGATACATCGCTACTACACTTCCAGGGCGTGCTCTGTGAAAACCGCTGATAATGACGTGTTCGTCTTCATCTAATCCGGCGCGAATGACGCGCTGACCATCAATAAGTGGGCCTAGTTCTACTTTGCGCGAATTGACGACGTTGTTTTCATCCACGACAAAAACGACCCGATCAGATTGCTGAGTAGTCACGGCTTTGTCAGGGATCAGCATAGTTTCAACGTTCTCTCGACTTAGCAGTTTTACTCGTGCGAATAGCCCAGGCGTAAGCAGCCCATCCTTATTCTCAACCAGTGCTCTGGCGCGTATGGTAGCTGTGCTGTTATCAAGACTATTGGCAACATATTCCATGTGGCCGCGAATAGTAAAATCGTCACTATCGCCAAGTGCGACTAGCACCGGATTTGCTTCATCGCGAGAACTGGTGCGCGTGCCGTCTTGATGATATCTGGAGTACTTTAAGTAGGCGTTTTGGTCGACATCAAAGGTTACAAACATATTGTCCATAGAAACGATGTTTGTGAGAGAAGTGTCGTTCGCCGTAATTAAATTACCAATATCTATGTAGTGGCGGTCAATGCGTCCGGCTATTGGCGCTTTTATTTCGGTAAAAGCGAGTTCTAGCTCTGCGTGCTCAAGTTGCGCTTTTGCTGATTGTAAGGCTGCGTTCGCTCTCGCCAGTTCAGCCTGGCTCTGCTCGGCTGCCGTGCGCGAGACAGCGTTTGTTAATAGCAGGTTTTGAAGTCTTTCATCGTTAACGCTTTGAAAGTTTACTCTGGCCTGCGCATCGGCAACCTGCGCTTGTGCAATGGCCACCTGAGTTTTAAAAGGGCGCTGGTCGATGGTGAACAAGATTTGTCCTTTCTCGACTTGCTGTCCGTCTTCAAAATGAATGTCTACTAGATGGCCGCTTACGCGCGATCGCAGCTGCACTTGGTCTATGGCTTCAAATCGACCGACATAATCATCCCATTCAGTCACGTGTTGCAGATCAGGCTTAACGACGCTGACTAGAGGATAGTTCTGCGTGGTCTCTACCTGAATAACCGTATCCTCATTGTCAGAAGCTGAATAAACAGACACTGATATCGCAAGTCCAACAGCTACTGCAATTGTCGTTGCTGCGCCAATCAGTTTGTTTTTGGTATTTAATCGCATTGAAATTCTCCACGGAACGTATCATTTATTTTGTGCTGCTAAGGATAGTGGTAGGGCGGAAAGCACTCTAATTGAACTGGTTGAAGGTCTTATAGATAAAAACTATAAGGTTAATTGTTAACTGTGGTTATCACTTGCTACACTGAATTGCCATATAGTTTTCATCTATTAACAATCATGGAACTACGTCAGCTAAGCTATTTCAAAGCAGTTGCAGAAGAGTTGCATTTTCAGCGCGCCGCTAGGCGGGTACACATTACTCAGCCGTCGCTTTCTCACCAGATAAAAAAGCTGGAGGATGAATTAGATGTAAAACTGCTTGAGCGAGATCGTAAGTCTGTCGCTTTGACGGACGCGGGAAAAGCATTTTTGAAACACTGTGACGCCATTCTTCGCGATGTACAAAGTGCGATCGAAGAAACAAAAGAAATTGCTGGAAAAGAGCGTGTAGAACTCAAAATCGGTACGCGCTTTTTTATCAATCTGCCAGAATTTACCTCTCGACTCATTCAACTTGGCAATGCCCATCCAAATATCGAGATCATTAAAGTAGACATGCCTACGAACGAAGTAGAACTTGCTGTGAAGGAAGGGGAAATAGATATCGGCTTTGCGCCTGGGCCATTTACTCATCCTTCATTAAAAGTAAAAAATCTGGCTCAAGGGTATTTTGTGCTGGTGATGAATAAGGAACATCACCTGGCAGAATGTGACGAAATACAAATTGAACAATTGAAAGATGTGCCATTGATTTTGTTTGAGGAATCCCTCAATCCTGCCCTATATCAAAAGTGTCTGGCATTTTTTGATAATGTGGACTTTTCACCTAACGTTGTCATCAACGTCAATCAGGTGCAATCCGGATTGACGCTGGCGTCAGATGGAATAGGTGCTTACATGGTGGCAAACTATATAGTCAGGTCATTACAAGCGGATTTAGTTGCGCGAAAAATACAATTCCCCGATAACCAGGTGTCAGTGAGTGCATTGTGGCATGAAGATAATACATCCAGAGCCCTTCGGGCCTATTTAGATCTGATAAGATCCTAAATCCAAGGTTACTTCGTTATTTATTCAAATTAAGTTTTGCCCGTTCATTAGTGGGTGTTCAGGGTACTATTAATCTAGTACTGCAAATACGTAAAAGAAGCAAACGGATACTTTTGTTAGAAAAATTACTAAAAAAATACATTTTAATGAAAGAATAATGAGAAGTGTCCGGTCTTGTTAGTCGATAACAAGCTCAAAATGCTGTTGAGCGCAAGTTTTTAAGCCAATGATTTGGCAAAATGCTGCACTGAAGCAAGCTTACAAGTCGTCCAAGTGATTTGTAAGCTAGGCTGTTGATACAAAGTTGCTAAACTTCATCGTTTGAGAAAAACCTTGATGACAAGAACAGTGCGAGTCCTTAAAATATTCAGTGATACTTGGACACTAATAAATAAACGAGGTCAAGTAAATGGATGATATAGAATTCCGCCGCGCCATATTGGCCGACCCAAACGCGCAAACAGACGAAATAAAAGAGGCTATTAAAAACGATCCATCCAAGCAACAATTTGTTGATGAGATGAGGGACTTTGAAGCCATGCTCGAAGACGCAATGGATGTTGACGTGCCTTCAGGTCTTGAGGCTAAGTTGCTTCAACGCCAACCCGTGATTCGTGAAGTAGAACCACCGGTACAGACCCAGGTGGTTACAAAAGCAAGAGCTGCTAACGATAGAAGTTACTGGCAAATCGCGGCTGCGGCCTGTTTTGCTTTTGTGATTGGCCTGTCGATTAACATGAACTTTTTTCAACCTGGTAACAGCAATGGCATGGGCGCAGGTGATTACGCGTTGAAGCATACTTACCAAGGATTGCAAAACGTAAGCCAGTACGATGCGCAAATACCCTTAGACCAATTGAATGCGCAACTCGTCCACTATGGTGTGCAAATGGAGCAAGAGATTGGCGAAGTGCTACACGCAAATTCTTTCTTTTGCGGTTATAACCTAGTCAATGTGTTGCATTTGGTCGTTGGCGGCGAAGCGGGCAATATTAGCATGTTCGTCTTGCCAAAAGACAATAAACTGGAGTCTTGGAACGAGTTCAGTGACGGTCGCTATAGCGGTACGGCCGCACGGTACAGCAACGCTGATTTTGTCATTGTTGGCGAAAAAGAAGAGCCGTTAGGCGCGTTTCAAAGCAAAGTTGAAAACAGCATGAAGTGGAAGATTTAATTCCTTCTTTCATGATATATGAGGAGGTTCTAGGTTAGGGACATAGCATCTGACCTAAAGTAGAAACGACTCGCGAGGGCGCATATTGAATAGCATCAATATGCGCTCTTTGTATTTATATGTATTTGCACCATTTATCAGGCATTATTCACCAAGGAAGCATTGAAAGTGATTTCCCATCTAACTCTTGGAACAAATTTGAATACCAACTAAACCAGTAATCGCAACTGCATGATAATTCTACAAAAGGCAAGGTGTATCGCGTGAACAAAAATAATAGAGGAAACCATGTAGCGCAGCTAAGCGATGGTAAAAACACCTTCGATCAACTTGGTGACATATACTACATTTACTACCCAAAACTGAAAGCAGCGCTTTTAAAGAGTTTCGGGGTTGGTCCGCCTGATCCTGACGACATGATCCACAAAGCATTTCAGAAACTCCTGGAGCGCAGCTGCATCTCCGACATTAAAGATATTCATGCTTTTTTGTGGTGTACTGCGCGTAATTTAACGCTTGAGGAAAAACGCAAAACACAGATCCATGCTAAGTATAATTTCGAAGTCGAGCAGATTTTTTTTCCTCTTGGAGGGGAAAATTCGACCCCCGAAAGCATCTTAAGTGCAAGAGAGGAGTTATTGATAATCAACCAAGCACTTGAGCATATGCCCCCAACGCGCCGTCGTGCCTTTGTTCTTCATAAGATTGATGGGCTTAGAGTGGCGGAAGTTGCGCGCCGACTGAACATGTCTAGAAATCCTGCACAAAAGCACATCAATAAAGCGATGAAGGACATCGCTTTAGCATTGGATAACTGCAAGCGGGAGCGTAAGCGTTGAGTAGAGAAAATATGGACAATGATGAACGACTTCTGCGCGAAGCGTTCGATTGGCGAGAACGTCTGGATGCTGAGGATGTAACCGAGCACGATCGAAACGAATTTCAGCATTGGCTTGATGAAGATGTGCGTCATAAAAGGGCATATAAGCGCGCAAACACATATGTTGCTTCATTTGACTTTTTAAAAGAAGAACACTTGGATCCAAAACACTTGGAGCCTTTGCCATTTGAGGGTTCATCGCATTTTCTTACTAGATTCAAATCGATACTTGCTACGCCGAATGTAAGAGTCGTCGCTATGCTGATGGCTATCCTCCTAATAACCGCGCCCGTTTTGTACTTAGTAACGTCCGAAATAGGCGTAAGTAAGGGGCAAATTCAAACGACATCTTATGTCACGCAAACTTCTGAGCGTCGCACTATAAGGTTAGGCGATGGTACAGCCGTCACTATGGATGCGTCGACTGAAATGATCATTGCTATGAGCGATGACCATCGAAGTGTAAGGTTAGTGAGGGGGGCTGCCCTATTTGATGTTTCATCAGATCCGAAGAGGCCATTTTCTGTTTCAACAAGTGATTTAAAAGCAACAGCAAAAGGCACTGAATTTGACATCAGAAGCAACGGTGGTGTGTATCGGGTTGGCGTTGCCGAAGGTTCAGTAGAGGTCTCTTTTCCGCATGTTGTCAATGGCAATCAAATGCAAATGCGTAAGCGAACATTACTTGCTGCCGGTGAGCAGGTAGCAGCAACTAATGTGACAGGCATGAGAACCAAATCGTCGATTTCAACACAAAGCGTCGGTGCCTGGCGTCAGTCAATACTGCTATACGATGGCGCTACGTTAGGTGAAATGATTGCAGATGCAAACCGATATTCCGAACGTGAAATTGTGTTTGAAGGTAAAGATGACTCAATGTTACAGCGCCAAATGTCGGGCTCTTTTCGCTCTGATGATGTGATGGGAATGCTCAACATGGTATCGTTAAGCTTTGATCTGCAAATAAATGATGGACATTCGAATCGCATAGTCATCACCTCAGACTCCTCAAATACCAGATCAGAACAAGTCTATTGAGTATTTAAAACAATTTCACGGCTAGGGGGGTAATAACCTGTCTTTAAAACATCTCTCATAGAAGAATGCGAATGATATCTGTTCGTAAAAATCACAATTCTAATGGGATAAATCTTATGAGGCAAAAAATAAAAGTTAAGCTGAAGAAACGAACACTAGCGGCATTGATATCGTCACTGACCTTATATAATACGTCAGCACTTGACGCTATCGCTGAGGTTGATAGAACTTCAAAAGATGAGGTAATCTTTATTGACAATGGTCCACTGGTTGAGGCTCTACTTACCTTTTCAGAAATCTACGAAACTCCCGTCTTAGTGCCAGACGAACTTGTACGCAATAAGCGCGCTCCCTCGCTAAGCGGAACATTTAGCGCCGAAGAAGCGTTAAAAAGATTGATTGCTGGAACCGGCCTAGAGGTCAAATCAGCAGGCAACGACAGTTTTGTATTGATGCAATCGAAAGTCCCAGAAATTCCAAGAACCAATAATGAAGCAGCGCAGACGGACTCTGAGTCATGGCAGCAGTCAGACGATGTGGAAGTAATCCTCGTTGAAGGGTTCTTGGCGGAAGAATACGCAGGTGGTCAGTTGGCGCGCGGGGCGCGTTTGGGCATTCTTGGCAGCCGCGACATTTTTGATACGCCGTTTAACCAACAAGCTTTTACCGCGGACCAGATAAACCGTCGGCAATCGCGAAATCTGCAGGATGTGTTGGCGACCAGCCCTGCGGTGCGTGCGCAAAGCTTCAGGAGCGCTGCGGCCCAAAACTTTACCTTTCGCGGCTTTACGAATTTTGGCAGTTCGGTGCAATACGATGGTTTTTTCGGTATCGTTGCGCCGCGCCGGGCGCCGCTTGAAGGGATTGAGCGCGTTGAAGTCCTGCTCGGACCGAGTGCACTGTTAACCGGCGCAAGCCCATTTGGTAATGTAGGCGGGGCGGTCAACTATGTCCCTAAACGCGCTGCAGCTGAGCCAGTCACTCGAGCCTCGTTAAATTATATCTCCGATTCCAACATCGGCGGGCAAATAGACGTCGGGCGCCGCTTTGGAGAGTCTGAATCTTTTGGGGTCCGGGCTAATATCTCCGCGCGTGGCGGCGAATTGCATCGCGACGATCTTAAAGAGAACCGATTTAACGGTACGTTGTCGTTTGACTATACTGGGTATGATTTGCGCATCAACGGCACGGTTGCCTATTACGACGTAGTGTTTGACAACCAAGTTCCGTTCATTGGCGTAGCGTCCGGTGTGGACATTCCCGAAGCTCCAAGTAATAGAATGCGGCTTGCTTTCGTTGGGGATAAAGACGATACCGAACACGCCCTTGGGACGGTGCGCATTGAATATAACGTTTCAGACGATGTATCCGTCTTTGCCGGATATGCGCAAAGCAGCAATAATTATCTGTTCCTTGGCCCCAACTTTAATCTGATCAACGCAAATGGTGACTTATCAGACTTTAATGTTGCGCAAGTGGTTTTTGCATCAAAGGACGATACGATCACAGCTGATTTGGGTGCAAAATACGACTTTACCGCTCTGGGGGCGAACCATGAACTCATATTGACGGGAAGCTGGTTGGAAACCGAGACGTTGACCCTGTTCGATTTCAACGGCGAGCCGCTCATATCCAATCTCTATGATCCGATCATTGCGGATTTTGAAGACACGGCCATGCCGGTGCGCAATTTTCTCCAAAAAACGGAGTTGTTTAGCATTGCATTGGCAGACACGGTTAGCTTTTTGGGTGGCCGCGTACAATTGACACTGGGTGTGCGCTATCAAGAAATCAACATAAAGCAATTTGACCCAATCACTGAGGCACGGACATCCTCAGCCCCTCAAAACGCTTTCACACCTGCCGTCGCACTACTTGTAAAACCCACCAAACAGCTTTCGCTCTATGCAAATTATATCGAAGGTTTATCGCCTGGCGGAACAGCGCCAGTCACCGCTAACAATCGCGGACAAATTCTTGACCCTCTCACGACGGAACAGTTTGAAATTGGTGCCAAATATGATTTTGGCACGTTCGCTACGACTTTGGCGCTGTTTAATATCACGCGTGCGTCGGAGTTCGTCGATCCTGACACCAATATTTTCGGCCAATTTGGAGAGCAACTAAACCGCGGTATTGAACTTTCTGTTTTTGGCGAACCAGTTGATCGTATCCGTGTTATTGGCGGGTTCACATATGTTGATGCAGAACTAACGGAAACCGGTGATCCTACACTCGATGGAGCTGACGCTTTAGGCGTTTCAAATTGGGCGATGAACTTTGAAGTTGAAGCGGACGTTCCACAAATTGAAGGGCTGGCCACATTCGGCCGCTTGACCTATTCAGGCGAAGCACATGTTGGTTTCACCGGGGTGGAAATCGTCGACAGTTGGACACGCATTGACTTGGGTCTCAACTATGAATTTGAAGTTCAAAACACGCAAATGCGTGCGGACCTGACCGTCAATAACATCGCCGATAAAGCGTATTTCATCGCTGGAGGAGACCCGGGCCTGGCCCTCTCTGAAGGTCGTACCATCTTATTCAGCCTAACCGCTGACTTTTAGGATGCTTTAAACAATCCATAAGTTGTCAGCGTTGATGATTGGACTAACAAGACTGGTCAACCTTTGGTTGGCCACTTTTTTGTGCCCGACAAGGCATTGATAGGTCAGGCTCTTTTAAGTGTTCAGCGCTGCGACATTTCACGCCAAATGGCGATGCGTTTTATCTGGAAGCATGGATTTGCAAAGGACAATTCTTTAATACCCGAATGGCATGGTTTGAGTGCACCTCCAGTCATGACGGCAACGCCAAGCCCCGCGTCGACAAAACTGGCCATCACTGATGTTGAGTTTTTTCAGTCGTTCATTATCTACATCAGTTATATTTTGAGTATGAGTCCGCAAAACATTAAATAAGCAATAAACTTGATTCGTAGAAGCTCTTTGGCACCGTCAGGGTTTAATTGTGAAAAGCAGCTCTTCTACCTTCTAGTTTTGCAGGTCCTTTGAAGTTTATTTAATCAGCCTTTCTAAGATGCAACAAAACGTCCCCAGCTTTCCGCTATTAAAAAATAGCAAGAATCTTCAAAAAAACCGCAAAAGTCTGCAATAGAAAAACGCTCGATTGTTCAAAAATAGACAACATCAACGAACTGATTCCAAAACAATGCGGAGCAAATTATGACACTTCAAGTA
>JBCDMA010000019.1:0-23122 GCA_038744645.1 Pseudomonadota bacterium
GGTTAAGGTAGCAAAACTGAAAATCTCAGGATGCACGGCAGAACCGGCTTTTTCTCGAAAGTGGGAAAGTATATCCATTAACACCAATCTGCCTTCAGCATCCGTATTACCGACGCGTACGCGCACGCCTGAATGGCTTGTTATGATTTCATCTGGTGTATATGCTTCGGCATCTACATTGTTTCTCACCGCTGCAATTTGCGCTTCAACTCGCAGGCCAGTTGGCTTAATGAGCGACAGAACATACATCAGTCCCGCAACAGCCGCACCGCCACCTTTGTCTCTGCTCATGCCCGCCATATGGCCGTTGACCTTGAGATCGACACCACCGGTGTCAAAAGTGATCCCTTTACCCGCGAAGAATAGGGTTTTATCGATAGTGCCTTCGCTTTCATAAACCAGCTTTATTACTCTAGGCGCATGTCGAGGTACATGCAGCGATGCTCGAGCAACAGCGTGTAACCCTGGATACTCTGTTAGTAGTGTGTGTTCATCCTCAACGATTTCGACAGATACGCATGTGTTTTCAAATAGTGTATGGCAATATGCAGCAAATCCTGGTGGTGCCATTCTCTCTGGCTCGGTCCCACACAGATCTCGCGCAACATTTTTTCCTGCTTCAATGGCGGTGAGAATACTGACACGATGTGAGTCAATGCCGATTAAGCCAATGTCTGTCAAAGAAGTGAGGTTATCTTTTAGCGCCTGCCTTGCCTCCAACGGTTGATACAAGCCTTGGCATAACCCGAAAAAATAGTTTTCAGTCGCAAAATAATAATGCGCCTTTTTCCTGTCGCTAACATTTTCCAATTCGACACTGACGAGTATCTTTTTTGCATCTAGGTCCGATAACAGACCAGCGCTGTTTCTACCTAAATCAAATATGCGTCGTACATCATCATAGTCTCTATCAAGTCTACCCGTTGGCACATGCAACAACCTGCCGCCTGGAAACGAATGATGGACAATCAAACTGGGATTTTGACCCACTCTGGGGTCAAATTCTCTGGCGTTATCCATTTCAGCTGCGAGCGTTTTGAAATGGACTGAAGACTCTTGGTCTGAAACGACAACTGTCAGGTCGTATTGGTCTAGTTCAGTAATATCTGCAGCGTGAGCAGTAGGAAATGTCACTTTACCTCCAGTACAAACAAAAGCATGGACTGTTTTTATAGTGCATAGAAAAGATTAATTCCAATTAAGCGTTAACTGGGATTCATTTACCTCAGACTGAGTCAGACCAATATGTATGCCGAGCAAACGTACTTCTTTGCCGTTACCCCTTGAAATTGCATCAGATAACAATTGCTTAAAAATGTTTTCGTCAATGCTATCGTATTTTTGCTCCTTGGTGGTTTGCTGAAAATCTTGAAACTTTATTTTTACACCAAGTTTTTCAATCTGATTTGTCTCAATGTATTTTTCGGCGCGTCTAAGTAATTCGGGCATGAGATTGTCAAAGAGAAACGCCTCTAGCTGAGCATGGGTTTTCATATTCTTAGAAAATGTGCGTTCTACACCTACAGATTTTCTTATACGACTTGTGTTCACCCCTCTATAATCAATGCCCTGACACTTTTTCCATAACGACGTACCAAATTTTCCAAACCGTTGAACCACTTCATGCTCTGGCAGCCGCCGTATATCAGCACCTTTTAGCCAGCCCAAGGCTTTTAGTTTTTCAAAGGTAACTTTCCCGACGCCTGGTATTTTGCTCAAAGGTAATTCAGATATGAATTCATCGACTTGCTCAGGTGATACTACAAACTGTCCATTAGGTTTGTTTAAATCTGAGGCGACTTTCGCGATAAATTTTAGCGGAGCGATCCCCGCTGAGGCTGTTAATCTGGTTTGATCAAAAATTGCTTGCCGAATTTCACTTGACATCAAAGTAGCAGAACCTTTGCACTGTTGACTTTCGGTAACATCAAGGTAAGCCTCGTCAAGAGATAGAGGCTCTATGAGTTCAGTGTATCGTTTGAAAATCTCTCGTATTTCAAGACTGACCTCTTTGTAAACAGACATTCGTCCAGGCACGATGATTACGTCAGGACATTTTCTTACGGCTATTGCTGTTGGCATTGCTGAATGCAAACCAAATTCGCGCGCTATGTAGTTGCAAGTGGAAAGTACACCACGTTCTCGTGACCGCCCACCAACGGCAACTGGCTTGTTCGCTAAGTCTGGATTGTCTCTTATTTCAACAGACACATAAAACGCGTCCATATCGACATGGATAAACTTCCGCATAGGTCGCAGGAGAGCATAATTTTAACTGTTTAAATATACAGTATATAGTATGAGAACGACAAATCAAACGAGGTGAGGAAAATACAGCCCTACCTAGCAGCAATTATATGATCCGATCATTTTCCCACTCTTTAAGCTTTTCTCTTCTTACTGCTTCTTTTTCTACGCGTGCTTTTTTGCGGTCGCATGGTTCAGGGCAATCACATGCCTTTTCAACCCCCAAGGCACCAAGCCCGCCACAAGAACCTGAAATGCTTTTTTTCTGAAAGATGTATCCCACTGCCATGGCCAGCACCATTAGCAAGAAAAATATGAAGGCAAAAATAAATGTACTCATTAAGCAATACTCATTTCATAAACTAATTTAATACTTGCACTGTTTCGTCAAACGCAGTGGAACGATATTCGATAAATTCGTCTCCCTCCTTGACGATAAAGAGCGCAGCAATATTGTTGCGATTGGCAATTTCAAGGCCCTTATCTTTACCTAAAACAATCAGCCCGGTAGCAAGACCATCTGCGGTCATACTCTTTGGTGCCACAACAGTAACCGCAGCTAAATTGTGTTGTATTGGTTGTAGCGTAGTAGGATCGATTAAATGTGAATATCTGACACCATTTTCTTCAAAATAGTTTCGATAATCGCCAGACGTTGCGATTGCATTGTTTCCTACCGTCACTAACCGTTGCACTGACCGTTCATTTGAAATTGGCTTTTCAATTGCAATCCGCCAATCTTGCTGATTTGGCTTCTGACCTGATAAACGCATTTCACCACCAATGTCCACCAAGTAATTAGTAATGCCGTAATTTTCGAGGAGAGCGGCAATCCTGTCGACGCCGTACCCTTTAGCGATCGTAGACAAGTCAATATACACATTGTCGTGCGACTTGGTTACAACCCTGTCTGACAGTGAAAACTTATCTATTCCGATATAATCTCGGATATTCTCTAAGGCATCTTGAGTAGGGATTTTTTCGGGCCTATGTTCCGGGCCGAACCCCCATAAGTTCACAAGAGGGCCAACGGTAATGTCTAAGGCGCCTTGTGTCAGCCGATGCAATCGAATTGCTTCTTCTAATACAAAATTCGTTTCGTCACTTATCTGAAATGATGTGTTTGATACCGTCTTATTCAATAAAGACAATTCAGAGTCATCTATATAAGTTGACATAAGTTGATTGACATTTTTAAGTAGCTGAACAATCTCCTGCTCTATTTGCGCACTATCAACGATTTCATCATCGAGTTGATTGACGAATTTTACTTGGTAGAGTGTACCCATTGTTGGGCCTTGAAGTGATACAATTTCTGTCGATGTTCGATGACAAGAAGAAGTAAAAATAAGCACAACAAAAAAAGCGAGGAACTGTCTGTACATCACGATTTAAATTTCCCTGAATGCCTCTGTGTATGATGTTTCATCAGTGTCTATTGGTTCCATAGCTATATAACTCATTGTATCCAAATAATTTTTAGAAACCCAAACAGCATTAAACAAACGCATTGAAAAAGGGGCAATACGCCCCTTTTCGAATGGTATTTCAACACTGTCCAGCGCTAACCGCCGAAGTCGTCCAACATGATGTTCTCATCTTCTACACCCAAATCTTTAAGCATATTGATAACGGCAGCGTTCATCATTGGTGGTCCACACATATAGAATTCGCAATCCTCAGGTGCGGGATGATCTTTAAGGTAATTCTCCAACAATACATTGTGAATAAAACCCGTATATCCTTCCCAATTATCTTCAGGCTGCGGATCAGATAATGCAACATGCCATTTAAAGTTCTCGTTTTCCGCTTGAAGGGTATCAAAATCTTCAACATAAAACATTTCGCGTAATGACCGTGCACCGTACCAGAATGTGATCTTTCTATCGGTGTGGATCCGGCGAAGCTGGTCAAATATATGTGAGCGCATTGGTGCCATGCCTGCACCGCCTCCTACGAACACCATTTCTGCGTCTGTTTCTTTTGCGAAAAACTCACCGAATGGGCCGGAAATAACGACTTTATCTCCTGGTTTAAGCGACCAGATGTAAGATGACATTTTACCCGCCGGTAAACTTAGATTATTAGGTGGCGGCGTTGCAATCCTGACATTCAACATAATAATACCGTGTTCCTCTGGATAATTCGCCATTGAATATGCACGGATGGTTTCGTCGTCAACTTTTGACTCAATGTCAAAGAACTTAAATCTTTCCCAGTCGCCACGATACTCTTCGGGAATGTCAAATTCGCTGTACTTCACATGGTGTGGTGGAGCCTCAATTTGAATGTAGCCACCTGCCCTAAACGGAACGCTTTCGCCATCAGGGATTTGTAGTTTAAGTTCTTTAATAAATGTCGCTTCGTTGTTATTTGAAATAACTTCGCATTCCCACTTTTTGATCCCAAAGACTTCTTCAGGTAATTCAATTTTCATGTCCTGCTTAATTGCAACCTGACATGATAATCTGCATCCCTCCTTGGCTTCTCGCTTGGTAATATGGTCAAGTTCCGTAGGAAGGATCTCACCACCACCTTCTTTAATATCTACTGTGCACTGACCACAAGAGCCACCGCCACCACATGCAGAAGATACAAATATACCTGAATCCGCAAGCGCACCCAGGAGCTTGCCACCTGGAGAAGCGGTAATCGCTTTTTCAGGATCATTATTTATTAGAATCGTCACGTCCCCACTAGGAACGAGCTTTGATTTTGCGAATGTGATGATGAAAACAAGCACCAAAACTATCGCGATAAACATACCTACGCCGAGGTAAATCTCTATTTGATTCATCGATAACCCCTTATTAAATCGCTATACCGGTAAAAGATTGAAAGCCTAGCGCCATTAATCCAGCAATCATGAAAACAGAACCAAGTCCGCGGATGCCATCTGGCATATCTGCATACTTAAGTTTCTCTCTGACTGCTGCTAATAATACAATGGCCAATGCCCATCCCATACCGCTACCGACACCGTAAACGATGCTTTCTGTAAATGAATATTCACGTTGCACAGCAAAAGCTACACCACCAAATATCGCGCAGTTGACGGTAATAAGTGGCAAAAAGATACCTAACGCGTTGTATAGTGCAGGAAAAAACTTATCTAGTGCCATCTCCAGAATCTGGACCAAAGCTGCAATAACACCTATGAATGTAAGGAAGTTCAAGAAACTTAAGTCTGCATTGGGAAAACCTGCCCAAGCAAGTGCGCCAGGCGCTAGGATTGATGTGTAGATCAACTGATTCACTGGTACCGATATACCTAGTACAACAATGACCGCAATGCCTAACCCCATTGATGTTTTTACTTTCTTAGAAACTGCGAGAAAGGTACACATGCCTAAGAACAGTGTAAGTGCCATGTTTTCTATAAAGATGGCGCGTATTGCTAAACCTATGTAATGTTCCATATTGACTATTCCTTAGGCTCTACTTGCTCAGGTCGAATCGTTCGAATCGCCCAAATCATTAAACCGATCAGTATAAACGAACTGAATGGCAGGATGAGTAATCCGTTACCTTGATACCAACCGCCATTTTGTACCAGTGGAAGTATCTCAAAGCCTAAGATCGTACCGAAGCCAAACAATTCTTTGATAGTTCCAATAACAATCAGAATAAAGCTGTAACCAAGACCGTTGCCAATGCCGTCTAACAAACTCATCATTGGCGGTGATTTCATCGCGTAAGCTTCCGCTCGTCCCATAACAATGCAGTTGGTAATGATGAGTCCAACAAACACAGAAAGCTGTTTGGAAATCTCATACGAATAGGCCTTTAATATTTGGTCTACGACGATTACCAAAGATGCGATGATTGTCATCTGAACGATGATTCGTACGCTAGATGGGATGTGATTTCTTATCATTGAGATGAAGAGATTTGAAAATGCACAAACGGAAGTCAAGGCGAGAGACATTACCAAGGCAGTTTCAAGTTTAGTGGTAATTGCCAGTGCAGAACAAATGCCAAGTACGTGTAAGGCAATTGGGTTACTGTCAATTATCGGCCCAAACAGGGCTTTTTTCATTTCTTTAGTGTCAGCCATTTGTCTGCCTTATGATTTCCAAGATTGTTTCTTCAAGTAGGTGCCAAAACCGTTTTCACCTGCCCAATATTGAAGGGTGTTTTGCACGCCATTACTTGTGAGCGTTGCGCCTGACAATGCGTCAACCGCGTAAACATCGCCTGGCACTGCTGCTTTCTTAACGGCAATGCCTACTGTCCCGTTGTTATCAAATAACTTTTTGCCGTCCCACTTTTCTTGCCATGCTGGGTTTTGAATTTCAGCACCTAATCCTGGCGTTTCTTTGTGTTGGTAGTAGATGAGCTCACGAATTGTCTGACCGTCATTATCAACGGCCAAGAAACCATACATCAAGTCCCATAAGCCACTGCCATGTACAGGTAAAATAATACGTGTGATATCACCTGTTTCGTCTTTGACGTGAAATACACTAGCAACTGAAGAACGGCGCTGAAAGCCAACATTACTGCCTTCTACTCTAACCGTAAAATCAGGGTCTTTCGCGGCTTTGTACATATCAAAGTCATCGCTGGGCTTATCTACGTATTGCCCGGTCGATAAGTCAATGAATTTTTCTTCCACCCTAGACGCATATACGTTTTGGATTTCCTTCTTGTTGCTCGCCATGTCCAGTAAACCAGCAGCTGTCAAAATGTTCGTCTTTTTATCTAATGCCGCATTTGATTGTTGCAACGATCGCAGACCAACGGCCGACGAAGAAACAACGATTGAACACGCAAGGCACACTGCGACAACAATGCCGACGGTCCTGCCTAAAGTTTCTTTCTTAGCTGACACGTGCAACCCTCCGTTTGATGTTGCTCTGAGCAACAAAGTAGTCAAATAATGGTGCCCATAAATTAGCAAACAGAATTGCTAACATGATCCCTTCAGGAAACGCTGGGTTTATTGCGCGAACTAGCACTGTCATGAAGCCGATGAAAAAGCCGTACATCCATTTACCTTGGTTGGTAAATGATGCTGACACCGGATCGGTTGCCATGAAGAACATGCCAAATGCCATACCGCCGATAACGTAATGGTAATACCAAGGTAAGTTGTACATGTAATTGGTGTCTGAACCTACGATGTTTAGCAACAGGCCAAGGAATGCAACACCTAAGGCCACGCCTGCTACGATTCTCCAGCTAGCAATGCCAAGATAGATGATAAACAAACCGCCAATCATAATTGCAAGTGTAGATACCTCACCGACTGAACCAGGTACATTACCAATGAATGCATTCCAAAAACTCAATCCTTTTTCTACTACTTCGCCCGAAGCACTGTAACCGTGTTCGCTCGTAGTGAATTTGCTCAACCAAGTTGCGCCAGAGTAACCATCAGGTAGCTGCGCCGCAATCCATACTTGGTCACCTGAGATTTGTGCAGGATATGCAAAATATAAAAACGCTCTACCGGATAATGCGGGATTTAAGAAGTTACGCCCTGTTCCGCCAAAGATTTCTTTTGCTATGACAACCCCGAAGGTTATCCCCAAAGCAACTTGCCAAAGTGGAATGGTCGCTGGCAAGGTCAGTGCAAAAAGCACAGAAGTAACGAAAAACCCTTCGTTTACTTCATGTTTTCTTACTGATGCAAAAAGCACTTCCCAAAAACCACCGACAACAAATGTGGTTGCATAGATAGGAAGGAAGAAACACGCACCGTAGAGCATCATACCTAAGACACTGGTGTCGGCACCAAGACTGCCACCGAGACTAGTAAATAATGCGGCTTGCCACATGTCAGGTAATGCACCACCTGCCATAATTGCCAATTGTGCTTGCGCACCGACGTTATACATACCGTAAAACATGGCTGGGAAGGTGGCCATCCAAACCATGATCATTATGCGTTTGAGGTCAATACTGTCTTTGACGTGAGTACCTGCTTTATTCACCTTACCAGGTGTATAAAAAATCGTGGCTGCTGCTTCATATAACGCATAGAACTTTTCATAGCGTCCGCCTGGCTCAAAATCAGGCTCTATTTTCTCTAGATAGTGTTTTAAACTCATTATTAACCCTCAGCCTCAATCTTGGTTAAACAATCACGTAATATCGGACCGTAATCATACTTACCCGGACAAACGTATGTGCAAAGCGCCAAGTCTTCTTCATCCAGCTCTAAAATGCCCAATTGTTGCGCACTATCTGTGTCACCTGAGAGGATATCCCTTAGCAATAAAGTTGGCAGTATGTCCAAAGGCATAATGCGCTCATAGTTTCCTATCGGTACCATAGAGCGATCAGATCCATTTGTGGTGGACGTCATATCAAACAGTTTCTTACCTGCCAAATGACCAAGATACGCCCGTGTCACTGAATGCTTGTTGGCACCCGGAGTAAGCCAACCAAAAAGATACTTTTCGTTGTCCTCTTTGATTAGGGATACTTGAAGGTGGTAGCGTCCAAGGTAAGCGTGCGGACCTGAACCTTTAACGCCGTTTAAGACTGACCCGGATACAATTCGAACGGATTCGTCGCCAAATTGACCGACGGTAAGTTCGTTCAAATTTGCACCAATTTGTGTTTTGACTACTTTGGGCGATTTCGCCATAGGACCGCCAATGGCAACTACGCGAGTAACGTCAAGCGAGCCAGTCGTTATCGTAGCACCAATAGAAATCACATCTTGATAGTTGACATGCCATACCTGTTTGCCTGCGCCTACTGGATCGAGGTAATGAATATGGGTACCGACCAAGCCGGCGGGATGCGGCCCACCGAACTCCTGTGTTTCGACACGTTCACCACTTGTAGGCACATTGGCGCCTGACGCTTTACATACAAACACTTTGCCTTCGGTTAGCTTGGACAAAACAGAAAGACCGGCAGCGAAATCGTCAGCGCGCTCTGCAATCACTAAACTCGGGTCCAGCGACAGCGGATTTGTATCAATAGCAGTAACAAAAATAGAATGGGGCGATGAATCTATTGCAGGCGCTTTGCTGTAAGGCCTTGTGCGAAGTGCTGTCCAGAGACCTGAATCTATTAAGACGTCGACCAGTGCCTGCCGATCGGCTTGATCGATAGCTGATGCGTCGAATTTAGTAAATTCAACTTCGTCATCACCACTTATTCCGACCACTACAGACTGTAATACGCGCTTCGCTCCTCGGTTAACTTCGATGACTTCTCCGGCAGCAGGAGCTGTATACTTGACGCCAGGGTTCTTCTTGTCAACAAAAAGAACCTGTCCCTTCTTAACTGTATCGCCTACCTGAACATGCATAGTAGGACGCATACCGTTGTACTCTTCACCTAAAATAGCGGCTTTCGAAACACTTACAGTTTCCTGTATGCGTTGTTCAGGCGCGCCTTTTATTGGAAGATCTAGACCTTTATTAATCTTTATCATTTGCAATTGACTACTCTTAAAATAGATACCAATTTAAACGTGCCTCAAACAAACAGAAGCAAGTTTAAATTAGTAACAAAATCGATAAGGCATAAGAACGTAACATGCGCTACACCCAGCATTCAGCATCACCGACACCTTCTTATAACGACGCAACTTTGTTCTTTTTTAATATTTATTGTTGGCTAGCTATTATTAATCGAAAAAATAGCTTGAGTTAATGGCATCAGGCATTTGAATGGCGTGATTTTATCACTAGTTATCGACTGAACTCCATTATAATTATACTAATTGGTTAAGTTTTAATGCGTGGTTGTTAACTTTAAATGCCACTTAACATATTGTTTACAAAAGGGGCATTGGAAGCCCCTAGGCGAAATGTAAACGACTACCAATCGCGAAGTGGAGAGATGTCAACGTCGTAATCGACACCGTTAAGACCGAACCCAAAAAGATTGAGAAAATCTTGATGATATCCTTTGTAATCACTTAATTCATGAAAGTTATCTTGAGTTACTTGTTCCCATAAAACACGGATTTTTTCTTGAGTAGCTTCGTTGGTCTCGATGCCATCCATTCGAAATCTCTGCATGTCATCTACCACAGGTGACGTCGCAAATAGTTTTTCGCTAAACAAACCTGAGATTTGCTCAATGCAGCCTTCATGACTGCCATCAGCTTTCATTACCTCATACATCAATGAAATGTAAAGTGGCATAACCGGGATAGCAGAACTAGCTTGCGTCACTAGTGCCTTTAACGATGATACTCGAGACTCCAATTCGAGTTTTGAATATGTCTCATTTAGTTCTTTGGCAGCCCTGTCTAGATCTTCTTTTGCTTTACCAATAGTAGCTTGACCATATATCGGCCATGTCAGCTCCTTACCAATGTATGTATAAGCGGTAGTTTTCGCACCATCTGCAAGGACTCCAGCGACCGCAAGCTGGTCAATCCAGCGCTGCCAGTCTTCACCACCCATGACTTTAACCGTATCGTGAATTTCCTGTTCGTTGGCTGGTTCTAGCGTAATTTCGTGAACCTTATCTTTATCGGTGTCATAGGTCTTAGTAGTATATGACTGACCTACGGGTTTTAACGTTGACTTGTATGTTTCGCCAGATACGGGATCAACACGTCTGGGGGACGCTAAAGAGTATATAACGAGGTCAACTTGTCCCAGATCTTCTTTGATAAGCTCGATACACTGCTGTTTGATCTCATCGGAGAATGCATCTCCATTGAGGGTTTTTGCATAGAGCTGCTGCTCGTTAGCGAATTTGTGAAATGCCGCTGTGTTGTAAAATCCAGCTGTGCCCGTGCGTTTCTCGGTAGGACTTTTTTCAAAACACACGCCCAATGTTTTTGCGTTGTATCCAAAGGCCGCAGTGATCCGAGAAGCCAGACCATATCCAGTTGAACATCCAATAACAAGCACGTTTTTAGGTGAAGATTCGTTATCGTACGCGTTGTTATTTATATATTCGATTTGATTCTTTACGCTCTTTTCGCATCCATCTGGGTGCGCATTTGTGCAAATAAATCCTCTTACTTTAGGCTTAATTACCATATTTTTTCCTTTTCGCCTGATACGTGTTCCCAACTGCACGTTTGTTTCACTGCACATCACCTGTTAGTTGAAACTACTCCAATTGAGAACACAACTCGTTAATCATCGATTCTATCTGTTTTCGTAATACGCTTGCTCTGAAAGCGTATGATAAGCCTTAACACCCTCAAAAAATGTGTCATAAGCGGCGTATATTTTTTCAAACATTGGATCTTCAGCGCGCTTTTGTGCAATCACTTCATCTGTCGCTTGTCGCAAAGCCACCATAACATCCTCGGGCAGTGTTTTGACCTGAACACCGTGTTCTTCAATGAGCTGTTGCATTGCAAGAAAGTTGGCATTCGTATATTCGTCTAACATATCCTGATTAACCGCGCGCGTTGCTACTTCAATGATTTTTTGCAAATCGTCAGGTAGTGATGTGTAGGCAGATTCGTTGACGATAAATTCCAGAGTCGTCCCTGGCTCATGCCATCCACTGGTGTAATAGATAGTTGCTGCCTTATGCAATCCAAATGTCTTATCGTTATAAGGACCTACCCATTCTGTTGCATCAATTGCACCGGATTGTAATGAACTGAATATCTCGCCCCCTGTCAGCGTCACAGGCAATGCACCGACTTGCTTTAATACTTCTCCCCCCAAACCTGGCATGCGCATCTTTAAACCTTGTAGATCATCTATGGATTTGATTTCCTTTTTAAACCAACCTGCCATCTGCACGCCCGTGCTCCCACCCGCAAAAGGGATAACGCCAAAAGGTTTATACAACTCTCGCCATAATTCTAGGCCGCCACCATAATGTAGCCATGCACTCATTTCATTTGCGTTCATACCAAAGGGAATAGCTGAAAAAATCGGCGCGGCGGGAATTTTACCTTTCCAATAATACGCGCCTGCGTGTCCCATTTCGATGCTGCCAGATGATACTGCATTAAACACCTCAAACCCAGGGACCAATTCACCGGCACCGTAAACTGTAATGGTTAATCTTCCGCCTGACATTTCATTCACATATTTGGCAAAAGTTTCAGGTGCCCTTCCCAGCCCTGGAAAGTTCTTTGGCCATGAGGTAACGAGTTTCCAATCATATATTTGCTGTTGTAGCGGTTGGTCTTGCGCTTGCTCTTCAGTACCGCCACATCCTTGTAAAAGCAGTATTGAAGCAAGCAATATAATGAAAATTGAGATTTTCATGTGTGTCCTCCAAAAAATTATAATAAATCGGGTAACCATGTAACCAGCTCTGGAAAAGCCGCAATGATTATCAGTAGTAGTAGCTGAATTCCGATAAATGGCATAACACCTCTGTAAATTTGCTCGGTTTTTATTACTTCACTTGCGACACCGCGCAGATAAAACAACGCAAAACCAAATGGAGGAGTTAAAAACGACGTTTGTAGATTGATTGCGATCATGATCCCAAGCCAAAGCGGATCTGCGCCCAACGTTATGAGGATAGGCGCCACTATCGGCACAACGACGAAGGTTATTTCAATAAAATCGAGAATGAATCCGAGCAAAAAGATAATCAACATGACAATAAATACCGCGGAAAACATCCCCCCTGGTAAGTCGCTAAAAAAGCCTTTCAATAACTCTTCACCACCGAACCCTCGAAATACCAACGAAAAAATACTCGCACCGATGAGTATCAAAAACACCATGGACGTGACCTTCGTCGTTTCACGCATAATGTGTTTGAGATTGTCCACATTAAGCGCTCTTTTCGTCACTGCCAAAATCAGTGCGCCAACAGCGCCTACGCCTGCCGCTTCCGTAGGGGTAGCAAAACCAAACAATATAGAACCCAATACCGCAATGATCAGCAAAAGTGGAGGTAAAAGTGCAATGAGCAACGAGAGCACCGAACCGTGTTCGTTGGTTTGACCCGATTCGGGCACATGATTCGAATGAAATATGCCCACAAAAATAAGGTAAGTGAGATACATTAACACTAGAACCAAGCCAGGGACTAGCGCGCCCACAAACAAATCCCCGACTGAGACACTGTCAGGCGAAAAGATACCCATATCAAGTTGTGCTTTTTGGTATGCGTTACCCAAGACATCGCCAAGCAGTACTAACGCGATAGACGGCGGAATGATTTGTCCCAATGTGCCTGTTGCGCAAATTGTCCCCGTTGCCAATTGTGGGGAGTAGCCTCGTTTCAGCATTGTTGGCAGCGATAATAACCCCATAGTTACTACAGTCGCGCCGACAATTCCGGTGCTAGCAGCTAATAGCATACCCACAATCACCACCGAAAACCCCAGCCCAATTCGAAACCGGCCCATCAAAGTCGACATGGAAATGAGGAGGTCTTCCGCTATTTTCGCTTTTTCAAGCACTACACCCATGAAAACAAACAACGGGACAGCAATCAAAGTGGTGTTGTTGACGATACCAAACAACCGGTTTGGCACTGTGAGCATATAGCTGGCATCAAATGTATTTGTAACTAT
This sequence comes from Pseudomonadota bacterium, assembly GCA_038744645.1. Lineage (GTDB taxonomy): Bacteria > Pseudomonadota > Gammaproteobacteria > Enterobacterales > Alteromonadaceae > Glaciecola. The sequence goes on from JBCDMA010000019.1 coordinate 13,682, forward strand.
GCCCAATCCAGCAAAGATCAAAGAAACGCCCGCCAATGTTAAGGCAACCGGGTATCCAAATAAGAGCGCGGCACAAACAGCAACAAACAAAACCAGCGCGAGCCACTCCATTATGCGCTGACCTCATTTGTGATCAGAGCCAGCGAATGTTTAATTAACTCCGATACTGCTTGTAAAAACAGCGACAGTGAAAACACTAACAAGAAGCTTTTGAGAATATAGATAAAAGGTAACCCGCCGGGTTCCATACTTGCTTCTTTTAACTTCCATGATTCAACGACATAGTCATAACAAGCCCATGTAATAAACACGCTCGTAGGTAACATAAAAAAGAGTGTACCGATAAGATTTATCAGGGTCTTGTTTCTAGCAGAAAAACGTCTATAGAACACATCAACTCTAACATGCGCATCGTGCTGATAAGTGTAGGCAGCCCCCATTAAAAAAACGGCTGCATGAAGATAAGTGATGGATTCCTGCATAGCAATCCAACCGACATTGAATCCATATCGCAGCACAACCACGGCGAACATGATTAACGCCATTAGAATAGTTGCAAAACTGACGAATTTGCCCAAATACGAATTGAGTTTATCGATTAACAAAGAGATTGATGACATTGCCAAAAAGCCGGATGTTTTCCGATTCTTATTATTATGTAGATTTTGACATAAATCTGCCTAGATGAATATACAACTAGCGCTTAGATATCGTATATCTAGCTCACTTTATCGATGAGACTGGTTTGCAAGAAAAGACCTCAACTTTAGCTTTAGTTTACAGACTTACCGACGCTAGCAGTGCGCTTTCAGTTTACAAAAAGGCATCGTCGATTAGTGTTGGTGCAATAATTAAAGCTCGATCAAATGATTAACCACGATAAATCAATATAATCGAGCTTTTCTCATTTAGCTGCAGAATCTTGTCTGCTAAGAAACAATGTCAAGTAATTCAACATCAAATATTAAGGTAGTATACGGACCAATTGCAGCGCCTGCACCCTGCTCACCATATGCCAAGTTGTATGGCACATAGAGGCGTAGTTTATCTCCGACTTTCATTAATTGTAGCGCTTCCGTCCACCCTTTTATAACACCATTTACAGGAAATTCAGCGGGTTGACCTCGGTCGTAACTACTGTCGAATACTGAACCATCAATCAGTGTGCCATGATAGTGTGTTCGAACTGTTGAAGATAGGCCAGGTGTCGCGCCGTCTCCTGAGTTGATGACTTCGTATTGCAATCCAGAAGACGTAACCGTTACCTCTTCACGCTTCGCATTGTTTTCTAAGAATTCTTCCCCTTGCTTGATGGTATCGGCATGCTTCTCAGAATTTGAGCGCGTCATACGCTGTTGTATTTCTTCAAACGCTGCATTTAATGCTTCTTTACTGACGTCTAAGGGACTCCCGGCGAAACCACTTCTAAAGCCATCAATCACATCTTCTAAAACCAGACCATCAAAAGGATTGGATGCAAGTTGCTGACCCATTTGATAACCTATTCCATAACTTGCTTGGCTTTCTATATCTGTATATTTTTCGCTCACGTAGTACCTATGTTGTTTTTTTGTTAAATAATCCGCGCGAAACAATATCATATTATGAGAATTGATCATATTGCGAATACTAAGTCGTAAAATTACTAGATATCGCTGAGCGCCAAGCCAATCAAGCAGCCAAGCAACTTTGACCGAAAAGGAAGAGCATTGTGGAACAAGATTTAATTGCCCAACTCAAAGACACTATCAAGTACCTCGGAAGTACATTGGGTGAGACGATTGAGGCAGAGTTAGGTAGCGAATGGCTTCAACGTATTGAAACCATTCGCCACGATGGCAGAGAGTCTTCAAAAGGCAATGCTGACTCTACCAAAGCCTTAGCTGAGGCAATTGCCGGACTGGACAACGAATCTTTGCTCACTGTCGGACGGGCTTTTGCGCAGTTTCTCAATTTAGCAAACATTGCCGAGCAAGAATTCAATACTGTCGCAATGCAAGACAATAGCTTAAGCAATAGTTTGACGACGATACAACCAAGTGGTGGTGAAGACGTCGAAACCGCCATCAAACGGTTAAATATTGACTTGGTGCTTACGGCACATCCAACTGAAGTAACGCGCAGAACCAACATCCATAAACACAGCCAGCTAGCAAGCCAATTGCTGAAACTCCACAGCAGCGAAATTAGCGCCAGTGAGCAAAGACAGGTGAAGTCCCGGATCGGTGACTTAATTGCGCAAGCATGGCATACAGAAGAGATTCGCTCAGTCAGACCAACGCCCGTCGATGAGGCGCGATGGGGTTACTCTGTCATCGAGAACTCGCTTTGGGCCGCTGTGCCCGACTTTGTACGAGAGTTAGATGACTATCTTTTTACTCACTTTAAGTACCATTTACCCATTGATGCAAAGCCTGTTCAATTTAGTTCGTGGATGGGTGGTGACAGGGACGGCAACCCCTTTGTCACCGCGAGTGTCACGCAAGAAGTGCTGTTAAGGGCAAGACGTCGAGCAGCGAAGCTATTTTTGCAGGATTTTAATCAACTCTTTACCGAATTGTCGGTGAATAAATGCAACGATGCCTTGCGAGAAAAAGTGGGCGATGCAAAAGAACCGTATAGAGATTTATTGAAACCTATTATTAACAAGCTCGAAGTCACGCGCGACGGTCGCAAAGACACAAGTAAGTGGATACAAAACAATGACGAGCTGCTCAAGCCTTTAACGCTCTGTTATGAATCACTTTGTGATACGGGTATGAAGGTGATTGCCGATGGTCTTTTACTTGATACGATAAGGCGAGCACACGCCTTTGGTAGTAACTTATTAAAGCTCGATATACGTCAGGATTCTCAGCGTCATGCAGATGTGTTTTCTGAACTCACTCGTTATCTTGGTATAGGCGACTATAACCAATGGACCGAAGCGGACAAACAATCGTTTTTGTTGCGAGAGTTAGCGTCAAAAAGACCACTTATTCCAAATAAATGGCAACCATCGGATGAGGTTAAAGAAGTACTCGACACTTGCAAAGTCATTGCAAGTAACAATAAGGCTGGGTTTGGCATCTATATCATTTCAATGGCAAGCTCGCCGTCAGATGTGTTAGCCGTTCAATTATTGCTGAAAGAATGCGGCGTTGATTGGCCAATGCCCGTTGCTCCACTATTTGAGACACTTGATGACTTGAATAACAGTCCTGATGTCATGAAGGCACTGCTGGATATTGATTGGTATCGCGGCTACATCAACGGCAGACAATATGTGATGATTGGCTACTCTGATTCTGCCAAAGATGCAGGCTCACTTGCCGCTGGATGGGCGCAATATACATCGCAAGAAGCGCTTGTGAAGATAGCCGCCGAAATAAATATACAACTCACATTATTTCACGGGCGAGGCGGTACTATTGGACGCGGCGGACTGCCTGCAAAAGCTGCGATACATTCGCAACCACCCGGGTCATTGGACGGTGGATTTCGTGTCACCGAACAAGGTGAAACCATACGCTATAAATTTGGAATGCCTCAGTTAGCTAAGCGTTCGCTCTCATTGTATGCGTCTGCTGTGGTAGAAGCGTTAACCTCGCCCCCCCCTGAGCCAAAACAAGAATGGCGAGACTTGATTGGTAAAATGGCAGACCAGGCAAGGGATAATTATCGCAATACGGTGCGATATGATGAAAACTTCGTCCCGTATTTTCGCGTCGCCACGCCAGAACAAGAACTAGGAAAGTTACCACTGGGTAGTCGACCGGCAAAGCGCAAGCCACAAGGTGGCATTGAAAGCTTGCGCGCCATTCCATGGATCTTTGCATGGGCGCAAACGAGGTTAGTATTGCCGAGTTGGCTTGGTGTAATGCCCGCAATAAAATCTGTCGCCGCGCAAGAAAACTCAGAAAAAATTCAACAAATGATCGAGCAATGGCCGTTTTTCGCCTCACGATTATCAATGTTAGATATGGTATTTAAGAAAGCGGCGCCGAAAATCAGTCAAGCATACGACGAACGCCTAGTGCCAGAGAACTTGAGGTATTTTGGCAAAGCACTCCGTCAGGAATTGACAGACAGCATGCAAACACTGCTCACTATCACTGGCCATGAGCACATGATGGAAGATGATCCACATGGTCGAACGTCAATGAACATTCGGTCGACTTATTTGCAACCATTACACTACTTGCAAATAGAGCTACTAGATCGCATCAGAAAAGCAGAAAATTCAGACCTACCAGAAGATGAGGTTGCAACGCTTGAAAAAGCGATGATGGTCGCAATCACAGGTATTGCTGTAGGGATACGAAATACTGGATAAAAAAAGCCCCTCGAGCTTGAGGGGCTTTTTGTACGAATTACGCTATTTTTAGCTGATTCATTATCCGTTTACGAAGTCAACGCCAAGTTGAATGTCTCCGCGCAGACCATCAAGCATGTCTTCTTTTGCTTTTTGTTCAAATGCGCTTAGTTCACCATAAGGTAAGATTTCTTCAACACCATTGGTGCCTAGTTTTACCGGATGAGCGAAGAATGCGGCATCTTCTGAACCATCAACTTGTACATATGCATACTCAGTTACAGCTTCACCGCTTAATGCCTTAACTAATGAGAAGCAGAAACGCGCTGCCGCTTGGCCCATTGAAAGTGTTGCAGATCCGCCGCCTGCTTTCGCTTCAACAACTTCAGTACCTGCATTTTGAATACGCTTGGTTAACGCTTCAACTTCTTCATCGCTGAAAGAAACACCTTCAATTTGTGACAATAGTGGAAGTATCGTTGTGCCAGAGTGGCCACCGATAACCGGTACTACAACTTCGCTCGTGCTCTTGCCTTTTAATTCAGCAACGAAAGTTTCCGAGCGGATAACATCAAGTGTAGTCACACCGAACAATTTGTTTTTGTTGTAAACACCTTTTGCTTTAAGCGCTTCAGCTGCAATCGCAACGGTAGTGTTCACTGGATTGGTAATAATACCAATGCACGCATCTGGGCAATTGTCACCACACGCTTCTACTAGATTTTTTACTATACCTGCATTGATATTAAATAAGTCAGAACGGTCCATACCAGGCTTACGTGGCACACCTGCTGGAATCAATACTACATCGCAACCCGTTAACGCGTCCGCTAATTCATCTTTACCGTAACCTGCTACAGATACATCAGTCGGGATATGGCTTAAATCAACTGCTACACCCGGTACAACAGGTGCAACGTCATATAAAGACAGATCTGAACCCGCTGGTAAGTTGAGCTTGAGTAAAAGGGATAACGCTTGACCGATACCGCCTGCGGCGCCTAGTACGGCTACTTTCATATTGATATCTCCGAAATATTAGATGGATAGTAATTTGAGGCGAGAGGGTATATGAATTTCTCGCCAAGCTCAATTACACGATGGTCTGATTTTGTTACATTGCTGTGAAGAGCGCCTTCGATTGCTTAACGTATGACCTTGATGCACAATTAGCCGACTCATTTGTTATACGGATAAAAGATGCCTGCGAATAAGCAAGACGAGCTCATTAAGTCTTTCAAAGATTTGCTGAAATCGGAAAGTTATGGATCACAAGTTGACATTGTCGACGCGTTGAAGTCACAAGGATTTGACAACATCAGTCAATCAAAGATATCGCGTTTGTTAAGCAAATTTGGTGCTGTCAGAACGCGTGATGCACGAGGTGACATGGTGTATTGCTTGCCGCCAGAACTCGGTATGCCCACAGCAAAGAGTCCGCTTAAGCAGTTAGTGCTGGATGTTGTCCACAATAATGTCATGGTCATCATTCGAACAAGTCCTGGTGCAGCGCAACTGATTGCTCGATTACTGGACTCACTTGGCCGGGCAGATGGAGTTTTGGGCACAATCGCAGGCGATGATACTATTTTCATTGCGCCAGAGAGCATTGAAGAGATAGAAACGCTAAGACGAAAAGTCGTCGCGCTTTTTGAAAATGTATAGGTTTTGAGCAATCCAACAGCTCACTCGACTTGATGAACTACATCGCTCACATACACCTTGCCCATCAAACAAACACCAGCATGGTTGGTAATTTCCTGGGTGATTTCATCAAAGGCAGTGACCTATCGAATTTGCACCCCGAGATTCGACAAGGTGTATTGTTACATCGCAAAATTGATAGTTTTACTGATAGTCACGAACTGACCGCAGAGATGAGAAGCGCATTTCCCAACCAGATTAGGCGTATGTCTGGGGTCATTATGGATGTATATTTCGACCACCTGCTCTGTAAATTTTGGGGCAAGTTTAATCACTTGAACCTGGAGGACATGCTTGAGGAATTCTACATTCAGCTTTCACAGACTAATGTCCGCACTCCAAGGTTTTCGCGCGTTCAAGAGAGCCTTGTCAAAAATAAATGGTTGGCGAACTATCAGCATGTTGAAGGATATCAAAACGCGCTTGTACATATTCAAACCAGACTGAATAACAAAATTCAATTCGCTGCAGCAGCGATGGATTTTATTAATAAAAACGAAGAAACATTGCAAGCCATGTTCATAGATTTTTACCCCATCGTCATCGAGTATGCTAAATCGCTTGTCAATGAGAATAATGTTTGATGCTTTTTATCCTCAGCTTTCCGCGCCTTTCGATTTTATCACAACGTCTATTTGCCCAGTGATGATTTCGATAATTAAAAAGAACAATCCGCAAGACAATGCATTTCCAGATACTTTATTCCTCAGGTTACTCGAACTTAGCACCACGCCATGTGTCTCCAATCGGCTCACAAGTTCATCATAGGTAATTTCGTGCTCCACCATTAGCTTTTTTATATGCAAAGTGGCTGCTTTCGCGTAGGGCAAAATTGACTTCTTGTTATTCACACTTATATTAACTTGAACGTGTTTATCGTTGTGCATCTGAATTTGATTAATGTCGTTTCGCGCATGTTTGAAGTATAGGTGTTTATACAATCAAATCAATACAGATAGCAATATATACACAGCAATTGCAATTTATTTTTTATATTTGCAACAAATATATTGCATTACTTTCTAATGTTTACTACTATAAATCCGTAACAAACAAAAAGTACTGTACTTTTTATGGAGATCAAAATGACGACAAAACGCGAACAGATACTTTCGCTGATGAATGAACAAATCAACTTCACTGCTGAGCTGCAAGGAGATGTGATTAGCATTTCCAATGATGAAGGTGTTGACGCTTTTTTAGTTGTGGGTGAAAAACAGATCATTGTTGAATCAATTTTGTTTCCATCTCAATCGGTAAAAGATACTGCGGCACTTGATGCAGAGATTTTGCGCACACATTGGTTTGTTCCATTATCAACCCTCGCGGTCTCGACAATCGCGGGAGAAGAGTACTATGTGGCGTTTGGTGCATTGTCCGTCGACAGCAAGGATGAAGTGATTGTAGAAGAAGTCGAGACGTTGTTTATGAACGTGCCAGAGTTCCTCGAACTTTATTCTGAACATTTACAATAGTAGGAGCAAAAATATGAGTTTAGGTAGATTATGGTCAGCACTAAAAGGCCACACGAATAAAGCGCTTGAAGATGCGGCAGATTCTCAAGCTCTGACTATTTTGGATCAGCAAATCCGAGAAGCTAAACAAGAGATCCAAAAATGCGGTCAAAGTCTTCACCAAATAGCTGCGAAGCGAAAAATGTCTCAAAATAAGGTAGATTCTTTAAACGCCGATATTGCAAAGTACACACAAAGTGCGGTCGACCACGCAGAAACGAATCGTGATTTGGCGCTTGAGTGCGCAGAACGCGTCGGCGAACTTGAACAATTGAAAGCAGGTGAACAAGGCATTTTGGATAGCTATTTGAAAAATGAATCAACGTTAAAATCCAATCTAACCACGGCAAAGAACAATCTGCGCATGTTAGAACAGCAAGTTGATCAAGTGAAAGCGACCGAAGCGGTGCAAAAAGCACAAGTAGCTGCATCAACGCATTTTGATGGCGGCAATAGTAAAGTTAAAACAGCGTTAGATAGTCTTGACCGAATTAAGCAAAAGCAAGCAGAGAAGGATGCTGCTATTGAAGCGGCATCTGAATTAGCCGAACTTGAAACAGGAAATGACTTAGACGCAAAATTGCGTAAAGCGAGCGGCGCTAGTGGCTCAAATGAAGATATGCTAGCTAAGTTACTTGCTTCTAAGAAATCCTGATTGAACTTCACTGTAAAAAGAGTGAATTAATATCGTCTCAGTAGGAGCATCAAAACAACTGATGCTCCTATATTTTTATGTCTCAGGGAGTACTTAGTGTTTGGTTTATTTAAGAAAAAAACATCAGCGCCAATAGTAAACAAACCCAGTATTATGGGCTTGTGTGTTGGTTCAAGTTTCGACTTGGATATGCTCTCCTTTCACCTAATTTTGAGCGAACTTACTATTGGCGATGTCGCCGATACTCAGTTAATTCAAGCCGCGGGTAAGGTCGAACTTGGCGGCACAACACTATTGAGGTTCTATACAGACGATGAAGCCTGGCTTCAAGTTGTTTGCGAAGGTGGCGTGGAACAAGAACACATCGTCGATGTTACCCTCTTTCATTATTATGACACGCTCCATGTCGATCAAACCAAATGGCGGCGTATACTTGATTCTGAAATTGGGACACCAACGTACACCCTAGAAGGCAATGAATACCTGCGAGTATGGACTAGCGTCGGTGAATATCATCCGCCAGTCGCGATGCAAGAAAAGACATACGATGATTCAAATGACATCTCAGAAACAGACCAGTTTGTTATGCTTTTTGAACGAGAGTTAACCGATGGTTCGTTTGAACAGCTATACTTGTCAGCAGAAGAAACAGTAAACGATAATGAGCAATTGGAGCAGTGTTTGGTCATCAGCACAGGCGTGAAGATATCGCCAACCCAAATTCGAGTTAACGGTTAAAAACAACACATCAATAAAAAAAGAGAACAATATGGAAAACTATAGCTTATTGACTGGCGTCCTTAACTTTGCACTTTATTTTGGTATTTCAATAGTGTTCTTAGTGATATTTAAAACACTGTATACGCTCGCAACGCCACATGCGGAATGGGAGCTTATAAAAGAACAACAAAACACCGCAGCGGCGACTGGGTTTGGTGGCGCAATTGTCGGATTCGCGATTGCTTTGGCGGGTGCAGTAAGTAACTCAACTGATCTTATCGATTTTGCGATTTGGGGTGTGATTGCACTATTAGCGCAGATTTTGGCATTTAGTATCGTGCGATTTATCTTTATGCCAAAAATCACGGCCAGAATTGAGAGCAACGAAGTAAGCGCGGGCATTGTGTTAGGTGCAACAAACATTGCTGTTGGATGTATCAACGCGGCATGTATGACTTATTAATTGGAGGCAGAGCATGAAGCGTTCTTCTATCCTAAACCTTGAGTTGCTTCGAAAGCATTCGAGAGCATTTGTTCTTGCACCCGTCTCTCTA
>JBCDMA010000020.1:0-22945 GCA_038744645.1 Pseudomonadota bacterium
ATATGAGTTAGGATTTTTTGATGAAGAGGTTGGCCGGGTCGAACCGGCCAGCAATCCTTTTTTACCGAACGTGTTACCTATGCATTCGGTATAGAGTGTCACCTATCTATTCGGTACGCACACGGAATAAATGGTCGGTGTAAGAGGATTTGAACCTCCGACCCCTGACACCCCATGTCAACCACCGCTATATTTCTATAGACTCTAAAATACTTCCACACACTTACAAAATAAGCTGCTATACATGGACTTAGGCAATATACGAGTCTATAATTGTCTTTATTGAAACACTGCAATCCACTTTAGATTGTGACCCAAATTGTGACCCAAATTTTAATATGAGCGATTTAACGCAACTCAAACTCAATTCTTTAATAAAAGATGCCAGAAAGAATGAAGAATCAATCGATAAGCTCTTTGGTGGTGGTTTCGGTGTGCGGATATCACCAAAGGGTAAGGTGTCATTTCAGTATCGGTTTAGATTTAATAGAAAAAAGCAACGGTTAAAACTCGGTGAATACCCAAACATAAGTATCAAAGAGGCTAGACAGAAACTAGCCGATGCCGTTGTCAAATTAGACAATGGAATTAACCCTGCTGAGACTATCTCTGAAACGAATCAACCCGATAACGTCACGTCTCTCGTGAATGACTTTATGGCGCATTTGGAAGCTACTAGAAAGCGACCAGAAGAGGCGCAGCGTTCATTTGATAAAGATATCATTCCGACAATCGGGAAAGTGAAACTTTCTGATCTGAATGGTGACATCACAAAAGCAAAACGATTGATAATATCCAGATGCCTCAATCCAATTAAAAAACGTAATTCACCTGTCCAGGCAAACAAAACGCTTTCTTTGCTTAAGCAGTGTTTTTCATATGGCGTTGATAATGGCTATCTTAGTTTTAATCCGATCTATGACGTGAAGCGACACAACATCGGTGGCCAAGAAGTTCCTAAAAAGCGCAGTCTTTCTCTCGAAGAAATCAAAACTTTTATGGTATGGATAGCGCAAAACCCCAGGGCCGATTTCAAAACGGTAGCTTGCTATAAGCTTTTACTGCTTACCGGTTGCCGCGTGGGAGAAATGACATTAGCTATGTGGGACCATATTGATTTTGATGCCGGCATTTGGACTTTCCCAGAAGATAATACCAAGAGTCACAAGGGGAAGGAGAAGAAACACACTGTTCCACTTAATGAACATATTATTGCGATTCTTAACGGGCTTAAAGAGGAATATGCGCACCTAGAAAGCTCATATGTTTTTCCAGCGACTAGAAACGGCCGTTTAGGTCATGAGCCTGTCACTGTGAGATCAGTGGCGCAGTTCCTCAATAAGAAGTTCAAGCTCGAGGACAAAACAAAGCGAATTCCGGTCGAAAAATTTACGCCGCATGACTTAAGACGAACTGTTAGAACTCAGTTAAGTGCCATGGGTGTTTCTGCCAATGTAGTTAAGAAAATTGCCAATCATGAATTAGATGGTATGGATAAAATTTACAATCAGCATGACTATTTTAGTGAAAGAAAAAAAGCTCTGACAGAGTGGGCACAAGTGTTGAGAGCACTATAAATGCAAAAATGGATATATGACACAGTTAAGTGGAATGCGTTTACTTTTGAACTTGAAAGTATTGATGTTCCTCAGTTGAATTTTATGTCCAGGCTTTGCCAATACGAGCACGACCAAAAGGCCATTCCAGCTACTTGGCTAGGATTAAAGCCATTGGATCGAAAATTTATGAATCTAGAAAAGATTTCGAAAGAAATACTTGAAGTTGAAAGATTGTATTTAAAGAGTGAGGGCCACGATTTTTGCAAGCTTGATGATAGCAAATTGCCGATCAAATTAACTTTTGATGGTAATGATCGAGACATTCTCATAATGGCATTATTTGATTTATCTAGAGCCTTTGAAGGTTGTTTCATGGATGAATCATCTTGGTTCCAATATTTTAATTTTGGGCTTAGACACAAGAATGAGTATCTTGAAAAAGAATCACAAACAAGAACTTATAACCAAGGCGCCCGTGGTGGAAAAGCTTCAGGTCAGGTAAGAAATTCAGCAATGAAAACAAGGCGAAAAATGCTATTACAGCACATTTTAGGTCGAGTGGACTTCGATATAAACGATGACTACGACGTAAGAAGCGTTAGAGAATGGTGGGATGCCAGATTTTTGGATGAAGACGGAAACCCAAAAGGGGACGATACCTGGCGCAGAGATATGAAAGCTATTCGGCCAATGCTCGATAAACAGTAGCTCGGCCAATATTCAGAAGCTTGGCAATCTCAGTTTTACCCATACCGGCTTTATCTAGCTCTTTCACTTTGTCCCTAACAGGCTTTTTCTTTCGACCGACCTTTTCATAAGCTCCACGCTCTTTTGCCTTTGCTATGCCCTCTCGTTGACGCTCACGAATGATTTCACGTTCGAACTGTGAAAAGGAAGCCATGATATTAAATTGGAGATTGGTAAACGCTGAATTTTCGCCATTACCGAAGCTAATCTGCTCTTTGATAAATGTAATTGAGGCACCTTTATCGAGAATAGATTTGACGATGTTGGTTAAATCAATCATAGAACGCCCCAGACGCGACATTTCATGAACAACTACCTTGTCACCCTCCCGAACATAACTAATCATCTCCTGAAGCTTAGGACGCTCTGTTGTAGCGCCGCTGATCTTCTCTTCAAACAACTTATCAATTCCAATCCCGTCTAATTGTCTCGCCGTATTTTGGTCAGAAGAACTGACGCGCTTATATCCGATAGTTTCCATAACACCCTTCTACTAGTCTTTAGTTGTCCGTAATAGTCTAGGGTAATATGATAATTGTGTCAAAATAAATTAGAATGACATTTTTGATACAACTCAATCAAACGATTTAATGTTTCTTTTTAGTTTACCTTTTTGAGTCAATCCTGGCGCTTTCAATGCTCAGTTCAGCATATTCTTTGGAGGCCCTCTCCCAATCATCGATATCCATGACTTCCGGCACCAACATAACGCTCTGATTTACTGGATTCTGTACGCGAAGTTTTTCAGGGTATTTGTATTTTTCTGGCCTGTGCGCCCTTAAAAGGAACATCATCAACGTGTCGGAATATTCGATGACCTCCCCACATTTTTCGCCCTGGTACATTAGCGGTTTCGATGTACCATCCTTTGCCCGTCGCCTGGCTTCCAGTTCAAGACTGTCGACACCTTCGTCAATAGCGTTTTCCCAGTCCTCAGCAAAGCTTGGATCTGTATCTTTAATTTGATACATGCGGCGCCTACTCATTCCGATATGTCTGGCAGCTGCGCTGACATTTGCCGTTTCTGCCAACATATTTAGGAATTTCTTGCGCTTTATAGGTGTGAAATTCTGTGTAGTGTTACTCATGGCAACCTCCATAAAAAGAAAGGCGGCAAATGCCGCCAGGTTTTATTGGTGAAGTATGAAAGCTAGGGGAATTTGCTTTCTATCTGCCACGATTCGAACCCAGTTTGTCGGGTTTTCCAGTTCGGCCAGCGTTGGCGATTCTGAAACGACATTGTTCTCAGCCCATCTGTAACCAAATGGATGTACCGCCATATTCACTCGAGAGTGAAGTATCTCACCGCCTGCGCCATTACCAATAGAGGGTTTACTCTCAATTTCAGTACCCTTGTTGTTGCTAGGCTCAGACATTCCATAGCCAATTGCCCCAGCACCAAAGAGACATGAGGTATAAGTAGTTCCATCAAATGGCATTGTGTCATCAACAATTACTGCTAAGCCACGGTATGTTTTTATTAGAGACCCGTTCGATTCCTTAACGAAATCAATCTCATCTTTATGAAGGGCTACCCTGTAGGTATCACTGTGGATAGCAATAGCAACCAAGTCCTCTAGTCTATCTCCAAGCGTTGCAGTGGCATCAATCACAGCACCACCGCTAAAATCTAAAGTGTCTCTGTCGAATATCATATCGCCTGAGCCTGCTTGGTTTTCAGCTAAAACGCCCTTGATTGTCCCCAAGAGTCTCCTTTGAAATTGCCGTTCCCAATATGCTGCAACACGTTCCTGTATGCGCCCCATGGCATTTGATCCGGCGAGCTCACTCGCAAGATTCATACTTGACCACGACTGATTGAGGAATGATTTTCTTACTGTCTGCTGCCCCGCATCTATTTTGATTGGAGTGCTTTGAAGGTCGGGATCATCGTTGCCAATATTGGCCTCTTCGTTACCCAGATCTTTCCAGTAAGGAATCTTGAATGAGTCGCCGCCTGTTGAAAGTTTTTCAACAATACCCTGGTTGGGTACTGCAACTCCGGATTGTGATAATGCGTTTCTTTCAACGCTGTTTTCTGTTACGTACTCTGTAAATTCTTCAGGTACGATTACATCGCTTATTTGTGTAAAAGCCATTTGATTACCTATTAACAAAATTGACGCCCTTCTATTTGCTTCTGCAAATCACGAGGCAATTTCGCTCAGGCACGGCCTTCACGTTTTGGATAAGGCGGCAGGCTTCTGCTTACCGCCATTCCTGTTTTATGAATGTTTCTTTCCTAATTGGAAAGCAACGTTTGCTTTCTGCATCTTCTCTGTAACTTTAGAATAACCGCTACCGCCTCCTGACTCTGTTGCGCCTCCTCCAGAGGCTCGAGAACCAACGATTATTGTTGCAAGTTCGGGTCTGTCCCTCATGTCTTTAGCCAAATCCTCGATTTTCATCTCGGTTGGCTGACCTTCGCTGTCAAGTATCGAGAACCTAAAATCATTGTCTTTATACTCTAGTTTGATGCTCTGCATCATTTCTTTCATATAAAGCGTTTGAGCAGACTGGACAGCCTCCCAATCGGCTATAGGTTTGACGACTGATTCTATCAACCTAGTACTTGCGAATTTCTCTAGATTTGCAAACTTGGCTCTTTCCTCTTCGAGTTCAGACTCGATGGCTTTAAGCCTAATTCCCATTTCCTTCTTTTCGTGAAGGATTTTGTCTCTATTTTCCTTAAGCGCTTTGACCTTCACGTCAAATTCAGTTGATTCATCCTCTACGATTACTTCGTTTTCAACTTCTAAATTTTCATTGTTCATAATATAACCTATATCTGTTTTGAATGCCTCTTTTTAGTGCACTATTTTGATACGTATCACTTTTGTAGAAATTGACCACTTAAATGGCAGATTCGAATCAAAAATAAAGAGTACTAGACCTTTTTGAGACGCTTGTTTATTTGTTTTTCTATACTTTCAATCACTTTATGTTGAAGTTGATTAAACTGTCTTCAACTTTATCAAGCTTCTTGTAGATGATATTTAAAGCATTAAAGATATCGTCGTTTTCCATTTTCATAGGTTGACTGTCGTCTCTAAAATCTAAACTACAAATGACAGCCTTCAACATTGAATTACAACACATGACCTCGGTTGAAATGGCAGTGATTTTTTCGCTATCGACACTCATACGCTTTCTTCCTCTTCGGCAATCTGTTGACCGATTATGAGTAAACGCGCTTGAGCTGATTTATTCATTTCTAACAACGCTTTGAGGTGCTTCTCATATTCAGCAGTTAATTCAATCGCTGTAAGGAGTGCGTCCTTGGAATCGTCACTCTGTCCAAATGTGGTGCGCATCTCTTGGCTAGATTGAGTAAGTAATAACAACATAGCCCTTCGATAAAAGCCGTGGTCGTCAGGCTCTTTTTTATCGATTTGTGCTTGCGTTATGACGGGTTCGAACTCGATACGGTTCATAATGATTTCCTTCTAGTTTAAGTAGTAAGTGGTGCCGGGTCTCAACTAAGACTAGAAGGTCTTTGGGTGCTATTTCCAAATAGGTCTTATATTCACACCTCTTGACCCGACGCATGAATATAGGTGGCATTGCTGCCGTCTTCTAGTTTTAGTAAGTCAAGGATAGTGCAAATAGGGGACAATAAAAAGCCCCGAATACGTCGAGGCTTAGGGACATTGCTATACGTCATATCCCATACCTCAATAGTGCACTATTCACACAACACTTACACCTGTGCTTTGATTTAGTCGATAAATAATGCTTCAAGCTTATTTGCATGTTTTCGGAGTGAAGCTCCAGCCGCTTCCATTCTTGATAAACAATCAAAAAATTCCTTCTCTGAGTACTTTTCAATCCATTCATTCATGATGTCTTCGTTTATCAAAATGTCTCCGTTTTCATTTTCAGAAATTGCCGCTTGTAATTCATCAATTTTGCTTTTCATCAAATTCACCTTTTTTCGCTTAGAAACTTAGTTAATAGTGAAGAGTAAAAACGATGTAGTACATCCAATAATGTATAGAAGGAGGGTATCTCGTACCCGTTGAGATATTGTTTCAACGGTTATCTCGTACCCTTTCAACAGCTCATTTTTCACTCTCACCAACCTTTAAGGGGTATTTCGTACCCTTTGCCACGGGTATCCTATACCCCTTCAAATTTTAAATTTATCGTCTGTTTCCTCTTTGCCCCCTCAGTTATATATTCGTTGCAATCTTCGTTTAAATCTCGAAACGCCAGCGCGTAGAGCTTCATCATCTTGTAGTTATTGAGAGGTTTTTCCCCAGCGATATAAACAAGTCCACTTTTAACTAAAGCACCCCTGTTTTTTTTCACTG
The DNA here is from genome assembly GCA_038744645.1 of Pseudomonadota bacterium. Lineage (GTDB taxonomy): Bacteria > Pseudomonadota > Gammaproteobacteria > Enterobacterales > Alteromonadaceae > Glaciecola. The sequence goes on from JBCDMA010000020.1 coordinate 6,620, forward strand.
TTCCGTAGTCCCAACCAAACTCTTTACAAAACGTATTATTTAAAGCCAAATCGCCGTTATTTCTTCCGTTGAACTGAGCACATAAATCCCAAAATAGTGCCCGCTGAGTTGTTGTGAGCCCTAGATATCGGTTACTTGCGAATATTGCGTGGTCAGCTCTGAAATAGGACTCAACGCGCTGTATGTGCCCATCAGGGAGCATCCCTTTCGAGTCAGCTTTTTTGTGCGTTTTTTTATTATCAGCCATAGGAACAACTGTCTTCTTTCAACACAGTGCCGCCTGGTATAAACTTAGCTTGCAAGTGACAAGTAATGTCGTCGTCGACCTAGGCGGCGGCTTTACTCAAAACGGTTTATTTGGCAACTTGAAGTATTCGCCTACAATGATATTTGCCATACCGCGTTTGGTCCTTAGGCTATTCAATAGCGAAACCATTTTTAATTCTGCAAAATCATCTGCAAGCCAATAACGATTGAAATGCGTTGTACCTCCATGCCTATGCTTCCATGGCTCAGAACGGCGTGATATGGATATTCCATGTTTGTTTTGAAGAATGCTCATAGATGTGTGGCAACAGCTTTCACCATACAAATTGTGCAGCTCTGGTTGGTTTACGCCCTTGCTCCCTGCTCTTAGAAGAGCGAGTCCAGTTAGTTCAATCTTTAGAGAAGGGCGTTTAGCTATCATCTTTCCAGTAACAGAGCAGTAGCTATCGTCTAAATCGTGGGTAATTAGGTCTTCCATGTTATGCGTCCTCACCACTTAACTGTTGGTCGATCCATTCATCAATTTCGGACTCCAACCAAACGGAAACTCTCTTACCGGGTAGTCGATGTTGCTTAGGGAATTTACCTAATTTAATCAGCTGATAAATGTAAGCTTTTGAAAGATCTGTTTTGGCTTGGACACTCTTAATTCGCAGCAGAGACTTACTCATAGAACACCTTAGTATTTGTTGATTTAAGTTGATATGAGTGGATGATAAACAGCCAAATATGCACGAACGTCGTTCATGCTGAAAATAATTTAAAAAAATTTAGGTAGCACAAATTTGTGCCCCAAACTGTGACCCAAAAAGAGAATTTTTAAGAAATGTTAGTAAATACTATCGCTTGAGGGCTTTATGAATGGTCGGTGTGAGAGGATTTGAACCTCCGACCCCTGACACCCCATGACAGTGCGCTACCAGGCTGCGCTACACACCGACCGTAGGCTGCGCATTATAGGTCAATGAACAAAATTGGCAAGGGTTGATTATATTGATGTCTTGATAATATCTTAGTTATTATCGACTTGTTGTGTTTTGACTTCTTGTAGCGATTTTAGACTTCCATTGGCGCGCCAATAGGAAGCTACGAGCGAACCAAAAATATTCATAAAGGGCCCAAACAACGCTGGCGCGAGTCCTAAGGTTGCAACCTTTCCCAGTGACACTGCGATGCCCGATGCCAAACCTGAATTTTGCATACCTACCTCAAATGCAATCGCGCGTGCATCGCTTTCTGACATATTGATCAACTTAGCTGCAACATAACCAATCAAAATTCCTGCTACATTATGTATGATGACAACTGCAATCAAAATGAGTCCAATAGATAACAAGCTGTCCCGTCCCGCCGCAGTAATAATTGCAATCACCACGACTATGCCCAGCATAGATACTATCGGCATTATAGTATTCAATATAGGCACGCGTTGACTTAGAAAATGATGAAACAACAAACCAGCAACCACAGGCAGAATAACGATTTTACTGATACTCCAAAACATCTGGAAAGCATCTATTTCTACGAAATGATCAGCAAGAAGTGACATAAGCATTGGAGTTAAAAACGGTGCTAAAAGCGTCGAAAATGCAGTTAAAGTTAAAGAAAGCGCAAGGTTTGCGCCCGAAATATATGCCATTACATTTGACGCTAACCCGCCTGGCGAACAACCCACTAAAATAACGCCTGCTGCAATTTCTGCTGGCAGCCCAGACATCACTGCTAGACTAAACCCCAATATGGGCATGATGGTGTATTGACACAGAAGGCCGATCCCGACATTTTTCGGCATCGAGACGACACGTTTGAAATCACCAAAACTCAAGCTCGTGCCCATGCCAAACATTATCAACATAAGCAACGGAACAATCAGTTGAGTCAGTGGGAAATTTCCTAATTGGGTAAATACATTTGGGAACACTAACGCAACTACTGCCGCCAGTAAAATACCAATAGGAAAGATGAGGTTTTTCATTTTCGATGTGTTTTGGTTATATCGGAAGCACTCGGCGCATAACGACAACGACTGTAGTGTTTTATGCCGTATTTACCCTTGAACGGCAGCTAGTCAAGTCTTATGTACATCCCGTATATCGTTTATACGTAAGACACTTCTACAATTTCATATTCAACCGAGCCTGCAGGTGTTTGTATATTGACGACGTCATCTAATGATTTGCCAATCAATCCTCTAGCGATGGGAGAATTGACTGATATGAGACCACTCTTTATATCTGCTTCGTCGTCGCCAACGATACGATAGGTTGTTTCTTCCTCTGTTTCGACGTTGAGAATCGTTGCCGTTACGCCGAAAATGACTTTTCCGTTGTTAGGCATTTTGGTGACATCGATGATTTGAGCATTGGACAATTTACCCTCGATATCTTGGATCCTTCCTTCGCAAAAGCTTTGCTGTTCGCGCGCCGCATGATATTCAGCATTTTCTTTTAAATCTCCGTGTTCGCGCGCTTCTGCTATGGCATTGATGATTCGCGGCCGGTCTACCGATTTAAGCTGTTCTAGTTCTTCTCTTAATTTAGCCGCACCTTCGGCTGTCATGGGATAGCTCATGCTTGTTCTCTTTTTCCGTCAACTCGTTATGTGTTATCAATCTGTGATTGCGAGCCTTTAAAAAGCAAAACGAATGCGTATGGCATTCGTTTTGAATAAATAATTGTCTTAATTATATGGTAACTCTAGTCGATATTCATCTTTTTTCAAGAAGGTAAAGAATGGCTAAGACACCAGTTTTTTGTGCAGTTCTTGCACCGAAGACACGTTAGTTTTTGCATCCGCAGCGTTTGATTTCATCGTGGCAAAAGCGGCATTCATGGTTGTAGTGTATGCCGTTTTGCTCAAAAGCGCTTCTTTGCGAATATACTTAGAATCATCAATGGCTTGACGCCCTTCTGTCGTGTTGACGACATAACAGTATTCACCATTTTTAAGCGCATCAACAATGTTTGGTCTTCCCTCACTGAGCTTGTTCACTTCTTTACACTCAATGCCTGCTTCTTCAAGTGCGTTAGCTGTTCCTTTTGTGGCTTCTACCGTGAATCCATTACCGATAAGCTTAAGCGCCAGCTCAATTGCTCTAGGCTTATCTGTGTTGCGCACCGATAGCAGCACTTTACCCACTTCAGGTAATGGTGCAGATGCGCCAAGGCTCGCCTTTGCGTAGGCTTCTTCAAAGCTATCTGCCACACCCATTACTTCGCCAGTTGAACGCATTTCAGGTCCCAACAAAGGGTCAACGCCATGAAACTTAGCGAAGGGTAAAACAACTTCCTTCACGGAGTAAAAAGGCGGGATCACTTCCTCTAGCATGCCCTGCTCCGACAACGACGTTCCTGCCATTACTCTTGCTGCAACTTTCGCCAGAGGAATACCTGTCGCTTTTGATACAAAGGGTACCGTGCGAGCCGCGCGAGGATTCACTTCAATCAGATAGACTTCATTGTCCTTGATTGCAAACTGCGTGTTCATCAGTCCTTTTACACCAAGCTCAAGCGCCATCTTTTGTACCTGCTGTCGCATGGTTGCTTGGATATCTTCGCTGAGTGAAAACGGTGGCAAACTGCACGCTGAGTCGCCCGAGTGCACGCCGGCCTGTTCTATATGTTCCATGATGCCACCAATGAATACATTTTCGCCATCACAGATAGCATCAATATCCACCTCAATCGCATCATCAAGAAATCTGTCTAGGAGCACAGGGGACTCATTAGATACCTTCACTGCATCGTTTAAGTAGCGCTTCAAATCTTTCATATCATAGACAATTTCCATCGCCCGGCCGCCAAGCACATATGAGGGTCTAACGACCAATGGAAAACCAATTTCTTCCGCATTGTCTAATGCTTCTTGCATATTATTGACAGTAGCGTTGGCTGGTTGTTTTAAACCCAGCTTGTGTACCATCTGCTGAAAACGCTCTCTATCTTCAGCTTTGTCTATGGCTTCTGGCGACGTACCAATAATGGGCACATCATTTTTTGCAAGTTCGCGCGCAAGCTTTAAGGGCGTTTGCCCGCCGTACTGAACGATGACACCTGTTGGCTTTTCAACGCGCACAATTTCCAGCACGTCTTCAAGTGTTACCGGTTCGAAATACAATCTGTCTGATGTGTCATAGTCCGTTGAAACAGTCTCTGGATTACAGTTCACCATAATGGTTTCGTAACCATCTTCTCGCATCGCTAACGCTGCATGTACACAACAGTAATCAAATTCAATGCCTTGTCCAATGCGATTAGGACCGCCGCCAATGACCATGATTTTTGGCTTATCGCTGGCATTCGCTTCACACTCCTCGTCGTAGCTAGAATACATATACGCTGTGGATGTAGAAAATTCGGCAGCACAAGTATCAACGCGTTTGAACACGGGCAATACAGAAAGTGCATATCGCTGATGGCGCAATGCATCTTCAGATACGTTGGCAAGCATAGCTAATCGCGCGTCTGAAAAACCTTTGCGCTTCAGCTTCTGCATTAGTGGCTTTTCTATGCCTTGAAGTCCAATGCGCTTGACTAGGCCTTCTAGTTCAACGATTTCTTCAATTTGCGTTAAAAACCATCGATCAACATTGGTTAAATGAAAAACGTCTTCAACACTCATCCCTGCGCGAAAAGCATCACCTATGTACCAGATACGCTCTGCGCCAGGCTCTCGCAATTCATAGATCAGTTTGTTTTTCGCGTCGTCTTCGTTCAAATCGATGATGGGATCAAAGCCTGTTGCCCCCACTTCCAGACCTCGCAGGGCTTTCTGCAATGATTCTTGTTGATTGCGACCAATTGCCATTACTTCACCCACCGATTTCATTTGGGTGGTGAGGCGATCATTTGAGCCTGCAAACTTCTCAAAGTTAAAGCGCGGGATCTTGGTCACAACATAGTCAATTGAAGGCTCAAAGGAAGCAGGTGTCATACCTCCTGTAATATCATTATCAAGCTCATCAAGTGTATATCCGACAGCGAGCTTAGCGGCTATTTTTGCTATCGGGAAACCGGTTGCTTTTGATGCCAGTGCAGACGATCGCGAGACGCGCGGATTCATTTCTATAATTACCATGCGACCGTTTTTCGGATTGACACCAAATTGCACATTAGATCCACCGGTTTCAACACCAATTTCGCGCAATACCGCCATTGCCGCATTTCGCATGATTTGGAATTCTTTGTCCGTTAATGTTTGTGCAGGTGCTACAGTGATGGAGTCTCCTGTATGCACACCCATGGCATCGAAGTTTTCTATCGTACACACGATGATGCAGTTGTCTGCTTTGTCTCTGACAACTTCCATTTCGTATTCTTTCCAGCCGATAAGTGACTCATCAATAAGCAGCTCTGAGGTCGGCGATAAGTCTAAACCGCGCAAACATATTTCATTGAATTCGTCGATGTTATAGGCGATACCACCGCCGGTGCCGCCCATGGTAAATGAAGGACGTATAATGCATGGAAACCCTATACGCGATAGGACATCATGTGCTTGTTCCATGTCGTGTGCAATTTCAGCACGCGGACACTCTAACCCGATATCTCTCATGGCTCTATCGAATCGCTCACGATCTTCCGCTTTATCGATTGCATCGGCGGTAGCGCCAATCAGCTCGACATTGAATTCCTCAAGCACACCGTGTTTGTTCAAATCAAGCGCGCAGTTGAGCGCCGTCTGTCCGCCCATCGTCGGCAGAATAACGTCCGGACGTTCTTTTGCTATGATATTTCTCACCACTTCCCACTGGATAGGTTCGATGTAGGTCGCATCTGCCATCTCTGGGTCAGTCATAATTGTTGCAGGGTTTGAGTTAACCAATATAACTCTATAGCCTTCTTCTTTGAGCGCTTTGCATGCTTGTGCGCCTGAATAATCAAACTCACACGCTTGTCCAATCACAATAGGACCGGCACCTAGTATTAATATACTTTGGATGTCTGTGCGTTTTGGCATCTGTCTCTTTCCTATTGCTTCTGTTGGATAAGTGTAATGAAGTGATCGAATAGCTCAGCAGCGTCGTGGGGACCTGGGCTGGCTTCGGGGTGGCCTTGAAAACTAAAAGCAGGCCTATCGGTAAATTCAATGCCCTGAAGTGAGTCATCAAACAAACTCTTATGAGTGACTTCAATATTGTCTGGCAATGTGTCAACGTCAACAGCAAATCCATGGTTTTGACTGGTGATTAGTACTTTGTTTTTCTGCAGGTTTTTTACCGGATGATTAGCGCCGTGATGTCCAAATTTCATTTTTAGTGTGGAGGCTCCACCGGCTAATGCAAGCAGTTGATGGCCAAGGCAAATACCAAAAATGGGAATTTGTTTTTCTAAAAACACCTTTATAGCTTCAATCGCATAGTCACAGGGCTCGGGATCGCCGGGGCCATTTGATAAAAAGATCCCATCCGGAGCCATCGCTAATACGTCATCTGCGCGCGTTTGCGCAGGCACAACTGTCAATCTGCAGCCTCTTGATACCAACATACGCAAGATGTTCTTTTTCGCACCAAAGTCATAGGCTACGACATTGTAGGGCAAACCGGTTTTACTTTCGTCGTATCCGTCCTCTAGTGACCAGGTGCCATCATTCCAAACTTGATAACTTTCACAAGTGACCACTTTCGCCAGATCCATACCCTTCAACCCTGGAAACGCTTGGGCACGGGTCAATGCTTCATTGATAGCCGCATTCTCATTATCGATTGACGCATCAAATGTCATGATACAGCCGTTTTGCGCGCCTTTGTCTCGCAACACACGCGTCAGCCTTCTGGTATCAATGTCAGCGATCCCGACAATCTTGTTGACCTTCAAGTATTCGCTCAAACTCTGTTGATTGCGAAAATTACTGCAGATCAATGGCAAATCCCTGATGACCAAACCTTTGGCCCAGACTTTATCCGATTCGACGTCTTCATCGTTGGTGCCAGTATTGCCGATATGAGGATAGGTTAGTGTGACGATTTGTTCTGAGTAAGACGGATCGGTAAGAATTTCTTGGTAGCCGGTCATCGAGGTATTAAAAACGACTTCTCCAACGGCGCTTCCGTTAGCGCCAATGGCGGTTCCTTTAAATACTGAACCGTCGGCTAGTACTAAGAGGGCAGTTTGAGACAAGCTCACCTCCAAAAATGTGAAATTTGCGTAAAATCCTTGCAAATAACTTCATAGCTAGTATATTAACATTTTTCGTTAAAGAAAAACGCTACGTCATCATCACCAACCAAACGTAATATATTTTTTTTCTATATTTTACATACGGTTAAACAAAAAGCCCAGCCTCTTTTAAGTTTTAGTTGGCAAATTCCGCTAAGTATATATTAGAAAACATCACTGGTCTATAAGTTTTTATTTAGCACATTAAGCTGTGTAAAATAAGCCGTTCGCACCACAATCATCGTAAGATGCGCAAAACATCAAGTAAGCTTAAGCGAAGCCCAAAACATCTTGCATTGAATAAAGACGTGCTGGTTGTTCCTTTAGCCAAATCGCGGCGGTTATCGCACCATTAGCAAAGGTTAGTCGACTCGACGCCTTATGGGTTATTTCGATTCGCTCTCCCATCGTCGCAAACAACGCAGTATGCTCGCCCACAATATCGCCAGCACGGATCGTAGCAAATCCAATCGAATTTTCTTTACGCGTTGCGTCATTGCCATATCTTGTATACTCAGCGACATCATCTAGATCAACGTTAAGTGCATCCGCAATAGATTGTCCAATCGCCTTTGCGGTGCCCGATGGTGCATCTTGTTTGTATCTATGATGCCCTTCAATTATTTCTATATCTGCGTTGTGCATGACTGTAGCTGACTGCTTAACCAAATTTAGCATCAAATTTATACCGACACTGTAATTTGCAGCAAAAACGATGGGGACCTGTTTCGCGGCATCGTCAATCATGGAAAGCTGACTGTGAATGAGACCCGTTGTTCCGATAACAATGGGTTTTTGAGCTCTAACGGCTATCTCAAGGTTCTGTTCAAGTGCTTCGGGTAACGTAAAATCTACCAGAATATCTGCCTGATCAAGCAGCGCTGAGCTGATTGGTGACACATTGATGTACTGGCGTGCAATGCCCGCTAGCTCACCTGCGTCCATGCCGATAAATTTAGAGTCATCACGCACCGCAGCAAAGCCCAAACTGGCCTCACCATGTTGATAACACGCATCAATCAGTACCCTACCCATGCGACCATTTGCCCCAAGCACGCCAATCTTTGTCATTTCCTATTTATCCTTTTGATCATTTTTACCGCTTTGACTCGACGCATTGTTTAGTTGCTTGCATACTGCGCTTATCCCACATCAAACAACCCATGGCTGTTTGAGCTCAACACAGGTTAAATCCGCGGGTGATTCAATGACATGAGCAAATATTACAATTATGTTTATATTTTGCCGAACACAAGATTAACAGTAAACTTTTAATTTATCTGTCACGGGTATTTGATATTCTTTGTTGACGACCAACGTAAAGAAAGAATCGAAAAATGCAAAATGTGTATGTATGGGATTTCCCGACCAGACTCTTTCACTGGCTACTGGCAGTTTCAATTGCATTCCAATATATCAGCGCTGAACTCTTAGATGATGCCATGCAGTGGCACTTTTATGTGGGTTATTTCATTCTTGGATTAGTGCTCTTTCGAGTCATTTGGGGCTTTGTCGGACATATTTACTCTCGATTCAATGCATTTATTTGCTCGCCCACATCAACAATCAATTACTTAATAAGAAGTAACACTTATGTGTACTTGTCACACAATCCCGCCGGTGCTTGGTCGGTTGTTGTATTGTTGACCATTATATTCACTCAAGCGCTGTCTGGGCTATTTATTACAGACGATATCTTCTTGGATGGTCCCTATTACAGCGCAGTGAGCAGTGACGTTGCCGATACAGCAAATTGGGTCCATCACAATATTGTTAACGCACTTTGGGTATTCATCGGTATTCACCTCATCGCAGTAGTGACTTATCAGGTGAAAGGATATGGTTTAATCCAAAGTATGCTCCACGGGAAAAAACAAACGAGTGATGAAACGCCATCGATAATGCCTAAAGGAATATGGTGGAAGTGCGTTTTAGTAGCAACAATTTGTTTCGTCGTGGTGTACACACTTGTTGCATTGCTGCCGCCTGAACCAGACTTATATGATTACTAAGACTTGATAGTGATAATGCAATCTAAGAGATTGCATCATCTTCGATTGAATAAAAAATGGCGTTCACTTTGAACTGATTATTCTTCTTTGTACTCATCATGGCAAGCTTTACAGGTGCCACCCAGCTTACCAATTGCGCCTCTAAAGCTCCTTTCATCGCCCTCTGCCGCAACTTCTTGAAGCGACTTGGCAGCAACTATCAAATCACTTGTCTTAGCTGTGAAATCATCAAAATTGGCCCATATTTCTGATTTGGCATTGCTGCTAACATCAAAACTCGATGCATTCGGCGTGAAATAATCTTCCATCATCAACCCGAGTTGTTCAATGCGCATTGCATTGATATTCATAACTTCTGTATCGTAAGGGATACGTCCTTTTGCCATCGCTCCCAGTGGTAGCATGTTCGAGCGTACCAGTTGCAATAATGACTGTCTGAATTTAACAACATTTTCCGCTTGCTTTTCAGATTTTACACCTCGGTGATCAGCACTTGATGGCGATGCAAAAAATATACTCAAAAAAACAACAACGATGATACAAGACAGTGTTTTAGCCATAGCGATAAGTTCCTTTATATGGTTTCTCGAGATGAGATTTATGCAGTTGAAATCAAAAATCTGTAATTGCTCGTCCACTTTTTCATTGGTCGTTTTTGTGTCGCCGTGTGCAAGTAAAACACTGCATCGTTCGACAACACTTTTGTGAACAAAGCTAACTAGACTCTAGTTAAACGGCAAGATAAGTCCAGTTAACCAAACAATTTATTTATTATGTCTTTTGTTGCGTGCTGTGCTTGATTGAAAGTGATAACGCTTTTAAACTCATCCTCATGGCGCTAACTGCACCTTGATAATCACCGGTTTCGATGGGTGTAACAAGCGCAAAACTATGCCGCTTTACACTTTCAATTCCCGTCGTATCATGTGCGCCCAAATCAACTTCAAAAAAGCCATGCAAATGCACTTCACCGTCTAACGTTGGGTAAAAACCAAGGACATGTATAAAGATGGTTGGACAGCCTTCACATGACTTCACAAAGTTTACATCAGAAAATTGCTCATTAAGATCAGCCAGTAACACATGTTGAATATTGTCTCGTAAATCGGTGGCCCACTTATGATAATTTGCATAGTAAAGCTGATGTTTTTCTTCCAGCATCACAAGGTTGGGCTGCAATAAATACGATGGTAGGGCAACAATATCTACTTGTGCTACGTTTGAGCCCTCTTCCCATTCATAGGTCAAAGGTTGTTTTTCAAGCAAGTAATAAAAGGTTTGCGGCGGTGGATCTGATGACACGCAACCCATTGTCAAAGTGACAATAAACAAAATGTAAAAACGATAAATCATTGTTTAACCTTTGGCGTCTTATCTGCAGGTAGTGCTTGTCCAAACACCAGCGAATTTGGCTTTTGTTTGATATCACTTAGCACTGGTTGCAACACCATCATTGTGCGCTGCAATTCATCTAAGTTTCGGATCAGTTTGTCATGCACTTCCGAATCGGGTTGCATGGTCTGAAAGGTTTCATTAGCCTCTGTGAGCGTTTCTTCGATATCAATCACCAAATCCTGTATGGCGTTCAACGTGACCTTCGCCGAATCTATCGCTTCATTGGCATTGTTCACTGCCATATCGGTGTTTTCCAACAAATCATCTATGGGTAATGCGTTGAGTTTTGTCAACAGGGTATTGGTTTTACTTAAAATACTGTCAATGCCTTCTTCGGCGAAAGGGATAACCGGATAGTTTCCAAATGTCTCTACTGAGTCCCGTTCTATGCCGCTGTTGTCGAGGCTGACTTTCAATGACCCGGTGATAAAATTCGCTAATTCAATCTTGGCTTCTAAGCCGCCACGGATCCAGATGTTGAATTGATTGGAAAACCACGCTAAATCGTACTCGGGATTTTGCGTCAGCCGCCCAGGTTCTATGTTAATAATCACTGGGATTCTACTTTCTTCTGGATCAATTTCAAAGGTTTCGTAAAAGCCCAAGTAAGGTGTTTCTACGCGTCCTATGGGTATGCCGCGATACTCAACAGGTGCACCAGCAACAAGTCCGCCGACACTATTTTGTACCAAGATGGCGTATGAAATATGTTCGTACTGTCGTGCTTCATACGTGGCTAATTCATTGGGGTAAAGCATAAAATTTTGCGATTGCTCAATGCGATCGCCAATTGGGAGATCATCTGGAACGTCAAATGACACGCCACCTGCAACTAAGGATTCAATGGAAGCCATATCCACTTGAATACCATCAACAGTGGTCGAAACGGTGACGCCGCTAGCGTTCCAAAAATAGGTGTTTGACGTGATCAATTCATCATAGGGCGCGCGGATAAATACTCCATATTGAATCTTTCTCATATACACACCAAAGTCTATGGATTCAACGACACCCACTTCCAATCCACGGTACAAAACTGGGTTGCCAACGTTGAGCGTTTTGCCGCCCTCGCTAATGAGCGTGAGTTTTAAACCTGCTTCCTTGGGAGAAGCAATGGGAGGAGTGTTCAAACCTACGAATGCATCTGTTAGCGTTTCTTCTTCACCTGGTTGCAATGTGATATAAGCACCTGAAAGCAATGTATTGACACCGCTAATCCCGCCAGCACCTATGCGCGGTCTAACCACCCAGAATTGACTGTCTATTTTTAAGAAACGGCGCATTTCAGCATCAATAGTAATAAAACAACGGATTGATTCACCATCTTCAGCGAATTTTATACTTTCAACGCGACCCACTTGCACATTGCGGTATTTTACGAGGGTGCGCTTTTCTTCAATGCCTTCGGCGTCATCAAATTCAACAACGATCTCGATACCTCGATTTGACCAAGCGTCGTAAAAAAGGAAGCTACCAATAATTGCAGCGATGATCGGCAATAGCCATGCCCAGGAGATACCCCGTTTTGACTTTACAATGGCAGGTGACGGTTCGGGCAATGATGGTTCATTCATGTTCTTGTTGTTTGTCCCAAATAAGGCGCATATCGAGTGAATGTGCTGCAAGCATCGTTAAAATGACAACCAGGGCAAAGGCTCTTGCAGCCACATCAGGTTCGATTACCATGATATTCGTAATATGGACTAGCGCGACCAGAATTGCTACCACAAACACATCTATCATCGACCATTTACCAATAAATTCAGTCACTTTGTATAACAAGGTCAATTCTTTTTCAGCTACTTTAGATTGTTTCTTTGTGTATAAACAAAGCAGTAAAATAGCGATTATCTTTGATAGCGGTATCAAAATACTTGCGACAAAAATCACGCCCGCAACAAAATAAGATCCCTCATCCACAAACATTAAAATGCCCCCAACGATGGTGCTTGGATCTGCTGCTCCAAGCTCGGTAATCACCATGATGGGATACACATTTGCAGGCACATAAAAAATCAATGCAGTTAACAACAGAGCAACCGTCATTTGAATAGAGTGTTTTTTGCGAAAACTAATATCGTTGCCGCAGCGCTGGCAATTTGAGTGCTCGGCAGAATTGAGATGCATGCAGATATCACATGACTTATAGCCCGACGCTGCTGCAGTTTTCGAAGGGTATCTTCTAGTCTTCACGGACATTGATTTCCTCGACCCAGGTCCATAACTGATAGCGATTGGCTACCTGCGTTATCATCACAAAAATAATAGCAAATGCCAAATAGGCCCAAAAGCTTGTGCCCATAAAGATATCTGCCATCTCAATGACTTTTATCAACGATACCAATACCCCGACAATGAATACATCTGCCATCGCCCATGACGTCATATAACTCAGCGCTTTTGCAGAGCGCACGGCGACGCGGTACGAGAACATTTTTTTTCGTGCGAGTAACAACGTAATGAGTAAAGATAAATACAAGAGCGGAACCACAATAATGAACATCAACACCAGAATAGCCAAAAACCAAAAACCTTGTATGTACAGATCTAAGGAGGCTTCCCAAAGTGAAATTGTGCGTACTTGTCCACCCGCTTCAAGGGTTAAAAAAGGAAAGCTTATGGCAATAATCAACAGGATGAGCGCGCTAACACTATACGCTAGGCTTCGTTGGGTACCAAAGTGATGTTGCTCAAAAATATGGCTATGACACCTTGGGCAATAAACTTCTTGTTTAGGCAAGACCTGTTCTGGCAGTTGTATTAGATTGTCACAGTGTGGACATGCAATTTTATGCATAATTTATCGTGGTTTATTTTTGTAGTTAGACTTGTGTTTTTGATACAGGCTCTTCCACTGTTTGTAAGACAGCAACAGTCGTTAACTCTAATGATAGCATCTGCTTATGCAAGAGCCAGCCGTTCAACGCGACCCAACATTATTCGCAAGTTGAATGAATTCATTTAGGTAATTGATCTTCTGTTCTCCTTCCCTAACACCAATATGGATTTGCTTGTGGATCCCATCGCGGCCAAACCGCAGTGCTTTTATATTAAGCGCAGTGGCGTATTCGTCAATAAGCCAACCTGGTAAAGCACAGACACCACGACCTGCAGCGACCATTTGCATCATGATTTCTGTTGTCTCGATGATTTTGTGCTTCTTTACACTGCATTTTGCCGGGTTTAAGAATTGACTGAAGATATCAAGTCGCAAAGGTTCTACCGGATAGCTAAACAGCGTTTCTTGAGCCAGCTGCTGCGGTTCGACTGTATCGTGCTGAGCAAGTGGATGAGCGGCTGGAACGACAAGCTTATGCTCGTAGTCAAATACGGGAATAAACTCAACATGCGATTTTATCAATGGGTCTGGCGTAATGAGAATATCAATTTCGTAATTATGAAGCGCGGCTAACCCGCCAAATTTGAATGCTTGCTTAACATCAATATCGACATCCGTCCATTTTTCAAGGAAAGGTTCAATTACCTTTAGCAGCCACTGATAGCAGGGGTGACACTCCATACCAATGCGCAACGACCCTTTTTGTCCTCTGGAAATTTGATTTAATAACCGTTCGGTATGTGAGAATTGCGGCAGAACGCGGTGTGCAAGTGTGAGAATATTCTCACCTGCGGCAGTAAGCCGCAGGTTTCTTCCTTCTTTAAGCCAAACGGCAGTTGAAATCTGCCCTTCAAGCTTTCGAATACTGTGGCTTAATGCTGACTGAGATAGGTTCAGCGCGTCGGCTGCTTTCGTCAACGTGCCATGCTGCTGGATTGCAGCGAGCACTTCTAAGTGAAACCGTTCCAGCATGATTGCTCCTCGCAGTCGTATCGACGATTCAATATACAAATCAATCAAAGAAACTATGAATTTACTTCATGGAATAATGAAAAAATATCATTTTTTTTAAGCAATCCCAAATATTAATATGCAAATAGACGTCTACACATCTAAACAAAAAAAGGTGAAGCGTTTTTGGGCAAGTCAGCACAATGCAACAACATTAGGCATATATAAATATTGAGTGGAAAACACTATGAAAAAAGCGTTCACTTTTACCATCAAACGCATTTGCTTTGATGAACACTATCATCCATCAGACAGCACACGTCTTACTACCAATTTTGCTAATCTCGCGAGAGGAGAGATGCGACAAGAGAACTTGCGCAACGCGCTAAATATGATCGACGACCGATTCAACGCGCTAGCCCATTGGGATAATCCAAATGCTGACCGCTATTCGCTCCAGCTTGAAATCATCTCGGTGGACGTCGATATCGAAGGCAATGGCACGCGTTTTCCGAGCATAGAAGTGCTGCAAACAAGCATTGTTGATAGTGAAACCGGTAAACGTATTGAAGGTATTGTTGGTAATAACTTTTCGTCTTATGTGCGAGATTATGATTTTAGCGTGTTGCTGCTGTCACATAATAAGGACAAAGCGACATTTAGCATTCCAGATAACTTTGGCGAATTGCATGGAAAACTGTTTCAGTCATTCTTGCGTTCAGATAGTTACAGGCAAAATTTTAAAAAGCCACCCGTCATTTGTTTGAGCGTTTCCGACAGTAAAATTTATCACCAAACGGATAATTGGCACCCTGCCTTAGGTATTGAATACAAACCGAATGAGTCATCGTTGACGGAACAGTACTTTAAAAAGATGGGGCTACAGGTGCGTTACTTTATGCCATCCAACAGTGTGGCTCCGTTGGCTTTCTATTTCACTGGCGACCTGTTAAATGATTACACGCACTTGGAGTTGATCAGCACAATTAGCACCATGGAAACGTTTCAAAAAATCTATCGTCCTGAGATTTATAACGCACATGCGGTCGCAGGCAAGCGCTATCAGCCCAACTTGACGCAACAAAACCATTCGCTTACACAGATTGTTTATGACCGCGAAGAGCGCAGTCATTTAGCTGTTCAGCAAGGTAAATTTGCAGAAGAACACTTTATCAAGCCCTATCAATCTGTCCTTAATCAATGGTCGGCAAGGGCAACTTTTTAAAACTTAGGCATAAAACAGATTTTGATTATGAAAACACTATTACCTACATCAACGGCAGGTAGTCTGCCAAAACCCGCCTGGTTAGCAAAACCGGAAACGCTATGGTCGCCCTGGAAGCTTCAAGGAGAAGAACTAATCCAAGGCAAGCAAGATGCCTTGCGATTATCCTTACACGATCAGCAACAGGCCGGCATCGACATCGTCAGCGACGGTGAACAGACACGACAGCACTTTGTCACGACGTTTATTGAACATCTTGATGGGGTTGATTTTCAGCGACGCGAAACGGTAAGAATTCGCAATCGCTATGATGCCAGTGTACCGACAGTTGTCAGTGCAGTGTCGCGCAACAAACCCGTGTTCGTAGAGGATGCTACATATTTGCGCCAACAAACGCAGCAGCCAATCAAATGGGCACTACCAGGCCCAATGACAATGATTGATACACTGTACGATGCGCACTATAAAAGTCGTGAAAAA
>JBCDMA010000021.1:0-22146 GCA_038744645.1 Pseudomonadota bacterium
GGTCTCTGAAGTGCTTGGCGATTACATCAACGGTTTCTATGAGCAAGCGGAAACGACGCTTTTAGCGCATCTTCAGGCTACGACTGTTGCGGACATGGATGCAAAGGTCAGCCCGATCATCAAGGCTGCTTTCAATTGCAAAACAACCAACCTTACATCGAAATAGCTAAACTCCATCGACAATAACTACTTGCCTTGGTCCTACTGTCACGGTCTTATTTTCAAGCTCATCGATTTGTAATGAGACGGAATCAGCGTTGTAGTTGAAGCAAAACAGTTTGCCGTCTCGTCTCGACAGTCTGATATCACGGGGAAGTATCTGGTAATCGATGTCCTGCGATTCAAGTACACCACTTAGCACGGCAATCAAACTATCTGTTTGCATAAGACAACCTATATAGGTGCATTTATTATTTTGCACGATGGCGGTGTGGTTGTTTGCGTCACTACTGACATACCTAGCAAGCACTGTTACGCCTGAATTAGACAAAATATCAATGTACTCCAACCAACGACTGCACTCTAGTTCAACCCCACCGAATTCCAAGGGTTGGACACAGTCTGGTCGCACTGTCTCTGTCGATGAGATTTGAATATCAATCAGCTGCTGAATTTTCCCTGGGGATAAAGTGGGCGCGAGCCAGAATTCATAGGTTTTACTGCCTGAGCGAGGGCCAAAGATGATATGTGCGTCAGATTTCTCGCAGACATCAATGAAATCCTGGCTCACCATCGGCAAACAAGGAGCCACAATCAATTTATAAGGAGTAAGGTCAGACGATTGACTGATAAAATCCACATCTAAGCCCAGTTGCCGCAGGGCTGAATAATACTCAAATTCGACTTGTTGATGGACATAGCTATCGCCTTGCCTTTCTATCTCGGTTACCCATTGATTATGCGGATCCATGACAATCGCAACAGATGCATTCACAGGCGATTGCAAATCGAGACCACTTGCTATCAATTCATCTCGAAAAGAAACAATTTCATGCCAAGCGGGCGATTTTGAGTTGTCCACGCGCTTGATGCCGGCGTGCATTTGTTCTTGTGCAAATGCGGCTTGTCGCCAGCGAAAATAGCTGATAGTTGAGGCACCATGTGCTATGGCTTCCCAAGACCAAAACTTGACCATACCATTGACAGGTTTCGGGTTATGTCCACCCCAATTTACGGGGCCAGGTTGCTGCTCCATGATCCAAAAAGGCGACGCTGATATCCCTCGGATCTGATCAAATGAATAACTGGCAAAGTCTGGATGACCCGTCCTCATGTAGCGTTCAAATTCAGAAGAAGACAATGATGAGAAAAACAGGTCCGTTCTACCCAATGGATAATTGTCATAACTCGCAAAATCGAGTGGCGCTGCTAGCGCAAAGTTGTCGCATTGCGTATCTACCATAGGAATAAAATTATGCGTGATGAAGTGAGATTTACAGTGCGACTTAATCTCTTTGACCATGCTATCGTGGAATCGCACTACTTGATCAGAACTGAAACGGCGGTACGCAAGCCGATGCGAAGGATGAGCCTCAGTCACTGCCATGAGCGGTAATTCTAATTCATCAAATGAGCTGTATTCCATTGACCAAAAGATAGTGCCCCATTCGCGATTGAGATTTTCTATCGTATTGTATTTAGTCTTGCACCAAGCTCTAAATGCTGTAAGCGCAGATGCGGAGCTGCTTAGCGTGGTATCGTGACAAGCGATTTCGTTATCCGTTTGCCACCCCACCACGGCAGGATGGTTAGCATACCGACGCGCCATCACTTGGGTGATTTTCATTGCTGCATTAAAAAAGGATTCGCTAGAGAAATCACAATGGCGTCTAGAACCAAATCCTCGCGTCTGTCCTGTATGAATATCGCAAGGGAGAATATCGGGATGCTTGTCGATTAACCATTTGGGCGGCGTTGCTGTCGGCGTGCACAAGATAACTTTCAAATGCTGTGAATGCAAAATATCAATGACTTCATCCAACCAATCAAAGCAGTAATCACCTTCGGCGTTTTCAAGTCTGCACCAGGCAAATTCCGCCAGGCGCACATATTCGATCCCTAACGACTTCATCTCTTCAGCATCACGTTGCCACAAGCTTTTAGGCCAGTGTTCCGGGTAGTAGCAAACGCCTAGCATACCTACGCTCCAATACGATTGTATTTGATTGACTTAACGATGTTCTTACATATAATTAACATATTTATATGATTATTAGGTTAACTTGTAAATCATTTTCTGCGACAGTTATTTGTGATGCTTATTAATCGTAAGAACGTCGAGCCTTGTAACTTTGCTTGAATCTATTTGTTTGCATGATTTGCACAATAAACCGAAGTCACAATTGTTATCACATCGATATTCAGTATAAAGGCGCACAAAAACAATAAGCATGCACGTAAAAAACACCCACAAAAGCACCACTTATTTTGTCCATCTACGGACTGATCTTGTCAGTCTTGTCATTGATTGTAGGACACCGCAACCAAGCATATTGTATTTCGGTGATGCTATTTCGCCTGATGTTGATATCAGAGAAATTCCCATTTTATCAACGCGTCAGGAGGCCAAATGTTCGCTTGCTGAAGAAGTACCCATTGCACTGACGCCAACCCGCGGAAGCGGATTTACCGGTAACCCGGGGATCCAGCTCATGGATGCTGCCGATCTTTGGGCGATATCACCAACCCTTGAATCCGTCACTCAAGAGGACAATAATAAAGTCACGCTTGTTTCGGTTGATTCTATCCGTCGCGTATCGCTTAAACACGAGCTTCACTTGTGTCCAGATACCCATGTACTATCCGCAATGACCACTGTCACCAACAATGCAGAAGTACCTATGAGCGTGCTTGATTTATCAACGCTCACGGTCCCATTGCCCATGCAAATGGACACCATAATGTCATTCGAAGGCCGTTGGTCAATGGAGTTTCAGACAACGCGCATTGATTTATTTCTAGGTGCATACGTGAGAGAAAATCGCAAAGGCAAGACCTCTCACGATACGTTTCCCGGCGTTATCGTTCATGCATCTAGTGCAGGCGAAAATCACGGCGAATGCTATGGCTTTCATCTGGGCTGGAGTGGTAATCATCGAACGCGTGTCGAACTATTATCTGAGCAGCGCACTTATGTGCAGATGGGGGAATTATTAGGTCATGACGAGATCCAGCTTGCTCCTAAAACCAGCTATACCACACCCACTATGTACATTAGTTATTCGGCAAGTGGTTTTAACCGGATGTCATCGCAATTTCATCGCTATATTAAACAGCACATACTGTCTGACAAAATAGTCTCTACCCCTAGACCCGTGCACTACAACACCTGGGAAGGTATCTATTTTGATCATGACCTAGATACGCTTAAACAGTTTGCTGACATCATGGCTGATGTCGGAACAGAGCGATATGTGCTCGACGATGGTTGGTTTCGAGGACGTAGAAGCGAAAAGGCGGGGCTAGGTGATTGGCAAGTGGATGAAACTATCTACCCGAACGGCCTTACCCCACTGATTCAGCATGTCATTGATAAAGGGATGCAATTTGGTATTTGGTTTGAGCCAGAAATGGTCAATCCAGATAGCGATCTGTATCGAACACATCCAGATTGGGTACTGCATTGCAAAGGTAGCAACCAATTAGGATTCAGACACCAATACGTACTGGATTTGTCACGTGAAGACGTCAGTGAGAACATCTACGCACAGGTAGCAGATATCCTGCATGAGTATCCTCAGATCTCATATATTAAGTGGGATATGAACAGAGACATTAATCACACTGGGGATATCGATGGCAACAACGTTATTCATGCGCAGACGCAGGCAGTGTATGCATTGATACAACGACTTAAAAGAGCATTTCCTCATGTTGAAATTGAAAGCTGTTCTTCCGGTGGTGCACGGATAGACCTAGGTATACTTTCTTTTACAGACCGTTTTTGGACGTCAGACTCAAATGACGCGCTGGATAGACTATCGATACAACGCGGCTGCTCATATTTTTTTCCAACCTTGTTAACTGGTTCACACGCAGGACCGCAAGACTGTCATATCACTGGACGAAAACTCTCGATGGAGATGCGTGTTGGTGCAGCGTTATTTGGTAGCATGGGCATGGAAATGGATCCGCGAGAATTGTCTGAACATGACAAGGAGTGCTTAAAATCGGGCGTTGCGTTTTTTAAAGAACACCGTAAGTTGATCCACAATGGCGATTATTTTCGATACGATGGCAATGGTGACGTGATTGAATTTGCGATTGTCGATGAAGACAAGTCCATAGGACTATTTGTTCACAACATCATTAAAGAAAGTCGTAGAACAATGCCAAAAATGTTTAAGTTTATTGGTTTAGATCCGAAAGCAAGCTACACAGTACAAAAAGTGTGGCCTACAACGTTGAAAGAATACAGCCGTTCAATTCTAAGTGATCTTGATGGAAGAGCATTTAGCGCTGAATTGCTCATGAAGCACGGGATGCAATTGCCTATCTTAACGCCGCAATCGTGTATAGTGTTTAAGCTGACAAAACAAGGGTAGCAAACGGATTGAACAGAAACCTCACCTTTCAACTCACGCATGAACTGGGATCAGCAATTGTGAAGGGCAACTATCAAGTTGGCCAAATCATGCCTTCAGAAGCGGTTATTTCGGATACATATGACGTCAGCCGAAGCTCCACGCGAGAAGCTGTCAAAATGCTGTCTGCAAAAGGACTCATCAGCTCCAGGCCACGGCAGGGAATACGCGTATTAGAAGAGTCTAAATGGAACCTGTTTGATCCTGATGTACTTAGCTGGATATTACAATCAAAGCCATCAATTAGCTTGCTTAGAGAATTCACTCAAGTGCGATACGCCATTGAACCTGTCGCTGGGCGCCTGGCTGCAGAAAACGCAAACGAAGAGGACATAGCGGCGTTAGAATCCGCATTACATCGAATTGCCGAAGCCCAAATGGGGCTTGACGATCAACTTGACGCGCACATCAGTTTTCTCAACGCGATATTAAAAGCCAGTGGAAATCGGTTTTTTATACAGTTGACACAATTTGTCAGCGCTGCGCTGCGTGTCAGCATTCGATACATCAATACTGCAATGAATGTTGATAACTCTGACATTACTTTTCACGAGAGGGTGTTTAATGCCATCAAAAGTGGTAATGGCGATGAAGCACATACGTTAATCGAACATATCTTGCAGGATGCACTGAACGTTATTGACAACAAAATTTAGCGCTTTATCTATTTTTAAACATATCATTTACAGTAAAGTTACAATATCTCTTCACCATTAAGCATATTTATCATACAATTCATTGAGCACTATGCGCGAGAGTTAAATGAGTTATCTTGAAAAAACACATCGCCGAAAGAACATACTAACTGGCGAATGGGTCTTGGTTTCACCCCATCGCAATCAGCGGCCATGGTCAGGTGCCACTGAGCGTGTCGACGAAGCTACTTTGCCCGTTTTTGATGCGAACTGCCCGCTATGTCCGGGTAATACTCGCGCCAATGGTGTAAAAAATCCAACCTATCAATCAACTTACACATTTGTGAATGATTTTGGCGCCCTGACGTCACACTCACCTGATGACACATCAGACCATGTGAGTTCAGAACTATTTATTTCAGAGCCTGCTACTGGTGAATGCAGAGTGATTTGTTTTTCACCCGATCACAATCGCACATTACCGGAACTATCAACAAGTGAAATCCTTGCAGTCGTTGATTGTTGGCAAGATAACTTTGTTGATCTATCAACCAAATACAATTGTGTGCACATTTTCGAAAACAAAGGTGCAGTCATGGGATGCTCTCAACCCCATCCACATGGGCAAATATGGGCACACGACCACCTGTCTACCGAAATTGAGAAGAAACTATCGCGCTTTACAGAATACTATGCGAAACACACGTCCTGCTTGCTTGACGATTATGTAAACGCAGAGATATCCGCCTCAGCACGCATCGTAATAGAAAATGAAGATTGGGTAGTTGTAACACCCTACTGGGCAATTTGGCCATTTGAAACCATGTTGGTATGTCGCCACCCCATTGCGCATTTTGGCAATCTAGATGAAAGGATGAAAACTTCATTGGCCAAAATCATACAACAGCTGACCATCAAATATGACAATGTCTTTGAGTGCAGTTTCCCGTATTCCATGGGGTGGCATAATTCACCACTTCAAAAAGATCATGCACCGCGTCAACTAGATAACGCACCGCGACAATTAGAAAATGAGGAAATTTGGCGGTTACATGCGCACTATTATCCGCCGTTATTGCGCTCTGCAACCGTCAAAAAGTTTATGGTTGGATATGAAATGCTAGCCGAGAGTCAGCGCGATCTCACGGTTGAAACTGCGGCGCAAATTCTTCGGGATTGTAGCAATGTCCATTATAAAAAGGCGGGAATATAATCTATGACGAACGATGAATTATCTCAAAGATTCGCCGAAATTTACGGTGGCCAACCTGAAGCTATTGCGAGTGCGCCAGGCCGAGTCAATATTATTGGAGAATTTACTGACTATAATAATGGCTTTGTGTTGCCATGCGCACTTGAGTTTCGCACACAGGTCGCATATCGGCAGCGCAGTGATAACAGTATCGTTGCTCACTCACTGCAGTACCCAGGGCAAAAAGACGAATTCCCCGTTGACCGCGTTATTGAGCCGGGCACAAATCAATGGGGCAACTATGTGCGTGCAGTTGCCTTTATTATAGAAACAATGGGCGTGAAGCTTGGTGGGATGGATTTACTGATTGAAAGTAATGTGCCACAAGGCGCAGGACTCTCTAGCTCTGCCGCATTGGAGGTAGCCGTCGGCGGCGCCATTAATGCAGCATTTAATCTTGGCTTTTCACCAACCGAGCTCGCTCAAATTGGTCAGTCTGCTGAAAACGACTTTATGAATTGCCAATGCGGCATTATGGACCAGCTTGTTTCTGCATGTGGTCAAAGAGACAACGCCCTGCTGATTGATTGTCTCGACCTCACAACACAGCTTGCAACGATGCCTGGCGATTTAGTTTTGCTAATTATTAACTCAAACTACCCTCGAAAACTGGTCGATAGCGAATACAATGACCGAAGAGAGGATTGTCAAGCCGCAGCAGATGCGATGCAGGTATCATCGCTTCGAGACGCGGACCTATCGGCATTAGAAGGTGCAAAGACACGTCTTACTGATACGCAGTACCGCAGGGCAAAACACGTTATTACTGAGAATCAACGCGTCCTTGATGCGCTTGATGCCTTGCGTAATAGTCATATCGAAACGCTCAGCACATTGATGGCAGCGTCGCAGATGTCTCTTAGGAACGATTTTGAAGTCACGGTACCAGCCACTGATTGGATCGTTGATAAATGCACAAGTATTGTTGGCAAAAAAGGCGCTGCACGACAAACTGGCGGCGGTTTTGGCGGTGCTGTCGTGTGTCTTTGTCAGTCTGAAAGTGTTGAAGACATTACGCGCAAAATTGAAGTTGAATATCCAAAAGCTACTGGATTACATGCCGATATTTTTCGCTGTGTTGCCGGTGATGGCTTATCGATAACGCCGCGGAATCACACAAGTAGCTGAATCAAATCCTAGCCACACTAATTTACCTGAGTACTGAAGAAGACAGGCTGAAATTCATCGCTGTGCGCACGACTTTGCAACTGATCATCCTACCGTCATTTTTGACAGCGGTGAATTGAGCAGCTCGCGTTTGTATTGAAGTTAACATCACCTTCTTGTTTTATTAATGTAAGTTACTTAATAAAAATGAAACAATTAAATTAATCATTTGTAATTTATAACAATATTCTTGACAGATAGTAATTTGTGACCCAACTTAAAATTTGAGGGATACTATTGTGCGTCATACCAATAATAACATTGTCGGACTGAATCGATGCGTTTCTGAGTTTTCTTTTATACCGCCGCATTCCGTTATGCAAAATGGGCAGCACCGCCCAATTCTCAATCAATCTTGGTCTTGTAGCAATGAAAGCATGATTGTATCCATCATCACGCATTGCTTATTGAGAGATTAAAACGCTGCTTGAAGTTTTTTCAGTTGTCTCAAAATAAATTCACTAAGTGATGTGTGCTTCGATTAAAAAGATAAACACTTAGGAGAACGACCTTGAGGTATATATCAAATAATAAACACCCCATGCATAAGAAACATGCGCTCGCGCTGGCAATCGCGATGTCTATGGGTATAGCGACAAATACGGCTGCGCAAGAATCAGAAGATGACGGGGCAGAAGAAGCGGAAACTATCATCGTCACCGGTACACGCTTAGCCGGGAGATCTGCGGCTGATTCACCGGTACCAGTTGATGTCATTTCCGGGGAAGAGTTTCGCAGAAATGCGTCGTCTGATGTACAAGACATGCTACGAACGTCAGTGCCTTCATTTGAT
Source organism: Pseudomonadota bacterium (assembly GCA_038744645.1). Lineage (GTDB taxonomy): Bacteria > Pseudomonadota > Gammaproteobacteria > Enterobacterales > Alteromonadaceae > Glaciecola. Next base: position 8,431 of record JBCDMA010000021.1, read on the forward strand.
ATAAATACGCAACCTATCAGTGATGCTGCGACCATTGTGCGTCCAGCTAACTTGCGGGGCTTATCTCCGGATAACGTGCTAGTGTTAGTCAATGGTAAACGTCGTCACAGAGGATCTATTATTTCGTTCCTTGGGGGCGGTATCTCTGACGGAGCACAGGGAGTAGATATTTCTGCGATTCCGTCAATGGCCTTAAAGCGCGTTGAGGTATTGAGAGACGGGGCATCATCACAGTACGGTTCTGATGCCATAGCTGGCGTATTAAACTTCATTTTGAGAGACAATGATGAGGGATTTGAAGTTAAAGGTAAGTGGGGCTCGACATTTGAAGGCGATGGTGACAATTACATCTTACAAGGTAATGCGGGTTTTGCATTAGGTGATTCCGGATTCCTCAATGTCACAGGTGAAATCCGCGATGTTGAAGGCACCGTTCGCTCGGTAGTTCGCGGGGACGTTCAAGGACTTATTGACGCTGGATATGAAGGTCTTGAGCCTTTCTCAGTCATCAATACCTACACGGATGAAGTACCTCAGTATTGGGGACAGCCAGACGTAGAAGACGACATCAAATTGTTCTACAACGCGGCTTACGAGATATCCGAAAGTGCTGAACTCTATTCATTCGGTAACTTTGCTGAGCGAACAGTAGAAGGCGGATTCTTTTACCGGAATCCAACAAACCGCGGTGGCGTTTATCGCGGACCGACAGTGGATCCGGCAACAGGTCTTGCGCTTGATGAAGAAGACGGCGGCGTCGCATCAGTACTCGTGGGTGACCTTGACGGTTTGGACATGGGCGGCGCGTGTATTGCAGGTATCCCACTCACAGCAGGTGGCGGACTCCTTCCTGATCCAGACATTCTGCAAGATATCGTCGATGACCCTAACTGTTTCTCCTTTATAGAAACTATACCAGCGGGTTTTGTTCCGCGCTTTGGTGGTGATAATGAGGATATGGCAATTGCCGTTGGTGTGCGAGGAGACTTAGATATTGGTACTGGTTTATATTATGACGTCAGTGCACAAGTAGGCTCAAACAAAACCGATTTCTTCATCCGCAATACCATCAATGCATCATTAGGTCCTGATACACCCAGAGACTTTGTGCCTGGTGGTCAAGAACAAACAGAAACCGTAGTCAATGCCAATTTTGTCTACGCGACCGATGTCGGTTTTGAATCTGATTTAAACATTGCATTCGGTGCAGAATACAGAGAAGAAGAGTTTGATTTATTCCAAGGGGATGCGGCATCTTTTGCGCTTGGACCATTATCAAATCAAGGCTTCTCTTCCAGCTCGAATGGTTTTGGTGGCTTCCCTGCGTCAACGTCATCAAAGCAAGACAGCGCAGCGATCTATGTCGATTTAGAAGCTGACGTAACTGAAAACCTCACAGCACAAACTGCAGTACGCTTCGAGGATTTCAGCGATTTTGGCAACACAACAGACTATAAAATCGCGGGTGTTTACCATATCACCGACGATTTCCGGTTGCGCGCAGCACATTCAACTGGTTTCCACGCGCCTACGGCGGGTCAAGCCAACATCACCAACGTAACCACACAGAACGTCAATGGCGTGTTGGTAGACCAAGGGACCTTGCCATTATCATCTGCTGCTGGTCAGCTAGCCGCTGACTTTATCGAAAGTCAAGGCAATGGACGTCCTTCACTTGGACCGGAAGAAGTCAGGAACTTTTCATTTGGCGCATCTTTTAACATTGGTGATTCTGAGTGGACAATTGATCTTTACAATATTGAGCTAACGGATCGGGTAGCATTGGGCGCGAATGTTAGCTTCCTTGATGCGCTTAATTTCGCCGGCGGCCCAGGTTCAGACTTCGCTACTGTATCTGAAGGATTGACGCAATTAGATGCAGCAGGCGTTATCAATCGACAAGACTTCATTGGCTTAGACGATTTATCTGAATTCCGCTTCTTCTCTAATAGTTTTGATACAACAACCAAAGGTATTGATATTGTTGCTAACTACAACTTTGATCTTTGGGGAGGCGATTCAAAAGTCGTTTTCGCAGGAAACTATAACGAAACCGAAGTTGACGATGTAGGCACGTTGAACCCAATTGATGATGATCGTGTGCGAGCATTAGAAGATCTGCTGCCAAACCTTCGATTTAATTTGTCATGGTTTCATACGGCAGGTGATATTCGAACATTAGTCAGAGCTAACTATTACGGAGGTTGGGATGATACGGGGAATGATGTCGACGGTATCAGTGCAGAGGTCCTTATTGACGTAGAAATTTCCTATCAATTCAATGAAAACTTAGAGTTTGCATTTGGCGTAGAGAACCTATTTGATACCTACCCAGACGAAAACCCATTCGCAACGAGTTTAGGACAACAGTACTCTGAAGCAAGCCCGTTCGGCTTTAATGGCGGTGCATACTACTTGCAGGCACGTTACGTTTACTAGACTGATTAAATTGTTGGTATAGTTATCGTAAACCTCGTTTCGAAGCGGTAAAAGACCATAAAAAAAGCATACCCCTCTAGGTATGCTTTTTTATTTGATGATTTTAAGCGATGAAAAGAAACTATTTGATTAAGTTAAGGCTAAATGGATAAGGCCAAAGCTCTCCATTATTTGCTTTTATTGCGGCAATAATAATAAAGACGATATGCACCACGAACAATATGACCATCAGCAACGCCCCGATCAAGATAAAGGTCAACACAAAACAGATGGCATAAGCAATCAACATGGTAATAAGCCAATTGACAATTACCTTACCGTGAGCATCAATCGTAGCGGATTCATCTTTATTCGTGACCCACATAACAATAGGTAGTATCAATCCAGCGAAAGGGATAACAAACCCTGCCAGTTGACTCAAATGCAATAACGTTAAAAAAACCTTCTCTTCCATTCCCCAATATTTCTGCGACATATATGATTCCTTTTGTATTTTTGTTTTACCTTTAGCTAGGGCCTAGTTATATGTTGGAACATAAACGTCAATAACTCAAATTAATCGTTGAGGAAGCCGCGTGGTGAAATACCAGATCTTTTAAACGTTACGCAGATGCTAAAAGGCGTTGTTTTAACTGCAAATAGTAGTCGCTTTGCCAACTTGGTAGCTGACTTTCACGAATATCAAATCCATAGGCGGATGGGCTGGTGAGAATAATAGGTGGGCTTTGGATGCGCTTGAATACACTATTTCGAATGCATTCATAAAACCACTCCAAGTCCTCGACAAAGGTCTTTGGTTCGTTTACACCCCATCGAGATAAGAGTGCCTCAGAAACACCCAATTTTTTAGCAAGACAACCATCTAAAAACCACTGCATAATGTCTTCAGGCTTTGCTTTTTGAAATGACGTTGCTTTTTCCAACAGTGCGCAGTGATATCCAAATTTCATTGGGTCGATTTGCTCTTCACGCAATTCAGCGGAAGGTGGAATAGCATCCTCAGCAAATCTGAAAAGTTTATCGGGCAGCAAACTTGTTGGAATTACTTCAGTATTAAAGACATCATTGTTTAAATACCTAGCCATTTCAAATACTTCCGCCTTGGTTAAGTCACCGATGGGCGCAACTACGCCGCCAACGTCGCCGTACAAAGTCGCGTAGCCCAGTGCGATCTCTACTTTGTTGCCGTTATTGGTAAACATGCGCCCGTACCGACCGGCAATGTTGGACAAGATAGATGTGCCTCTCACTTTTGCCTGAATGTTTTCATCAGAAAGCTTCCGCATCCACTCTGGTGATGGGTACAGCTCATCGAGCTGCTCAAAGATGGGAAGGTGCGCACTAACGAGAGAATCAATGCCGATCTGATGATAATCAACGCCCAATGCGGTTGATACGTGGGCTGCGACATCCTGCGTTTTTTGTGAATTGTACTGTGAGGGCATGTTCACCGTCATCACATTGTTTTTACCAAAAGTTTGTACTAGTAAGGCTGCGACGACAGCGCTGTCTACACCGCCACTTAATCCAACTAAAAACTTGGGCGCAGAAGCCCAGCCAAGCATGTCCTGAAGATGTTTTAACCCTGTGACAATGGACGCATTTTTTTGAGCGATCGCTGAGTGAGATTGCCTATATTTTGATGGATATGTTGTGTCGGTATCGTAAACAAAATGTTCATGTTGAAAGGGATTTGGCGATTCGCACAAGAGTTCCGCTTGCTCACCGTATGTGCAACTGCCACCGTCAAAGGTGATAATATTTTTGCCGTTGTTCTGAGCTCCTGCTGTATTGCAATAAACAAATGGAACAAAATGTTGGCCAGATTGCTCGATTTCCTCTTTTAGAAATGCAATTCGGCGATCTCTTGCATCATGCTTATGCAGTGTCCACGGCGACGCTGAGATATTAATAATATGCGACGCGTCGTTGGCAACTAAATGCTTGGTGACATTGTTGCTTTGACGATTTTCTCGATAATCCTTACACCACAGGTCTTCACAGACTTGTAAGCCAATTTGATATTGTTCCGATCCACAAGAAAATGTGAAAGGTTGGCAAAGCGACGCTATGTCAACGCCCATATCCACTGCAATGTCTTGTAGAGAAAAGAAATACCTGGGATCATCAAAGAATCTGTAGCTCGGCAATAGATTTTTTGGTTGAACACCTTCTGGAAGTAAAGGCGTTGATGTTGTGCGCTTTGCAAAACCCCCATTGTGTAAAAAATAGGCAGCGTTATACAGCCGACTACGGCCGTCTTTATTCGGGAAATGCCCTGTTTGCCCAATTCTTTGCTCAATGTCGGTATCGACAAAAGCGTTTCCGTACACTATGCCGATATTGTCACTTGCCACCATCAACTCGGTGTTTGCAGCCATTAAGTCACTGCAAAAGTGCCTATCAAGCCATTGATCTGCCAATACATATCCACTGACACAAAGCTCTGGGAAGACAATCAGGTCGCAACCTTTTTCTTTCGCCTCACTCGTGAGTTTGACCATCTCGTTAAGGTTGCGCTCGATAGCCATTGGAATAACGTTGAATTGGGTGACGGATATCTTCATCAATACAGCTTATTTGAACGTGTAAAACAGAATCTTATCCCGCTAAGACTGAATGTCCAGCATATTTTTGACCCAGTACAAAGAGTCATTAAGTCACTGTTAAGACCGGGAATTTTAAAAGCTCTTTCCATTATTAGAAAGCAGATACTGTTAAAATATTCTGTGATATCATATCAAGTAGAAATCTCTTCAAGAATAATTCAAGTATCACGAAACGGAATTGCTTTGCTTAAATTTTTTGTAGATAACGTACTGGAATGCCTATACCAAAATACAAGGTTGACGAGATACCTCAACTCATTCGGTACCCAGCAAGATGTAACAGACGATGTTGTTCAAAACGTCGCTGAAACTTTGATAAACAAGCCCGTCAATCCAATAGAGCCACAAAACTACCTAAAGCGGTCACTTAAAAATGCCGCCATTGACCATTTTAGAGCATCTCAAACACGTGAAAATTATGAAACGCAAGCCGCATTTTTTCACTCATTTGAGGATACAAAATCACCAGAGAGAATACTTGAAGGTATGGAAGGAATTGCAATCATACAGCAGGCCTTATCCGAACTTCCCATTCTATCTCAGCAAATCTTTATTCTCGCGCATGTTCATGGCATGACTCATAGGATGATCGCCGAGCATTTCAACCTGCATTTATCTACAGTTGAAAAACGACTACTGAAAGCACGTAAACACTGCTTAAAACGTGTTTCTGACTATTTGTGAACAAGACATTTTGTTTTTTTTACGGTGTTCATCATTATAATTCGTCTTTATTAACAACCCCTGTAATGCGCGGAACTTCATGTGAGTGACATTGATAATCCTGACTCAATAAACGAACGAGCTTATGAAATCGTAAAAGACTGCTTAAACAATCCCTGCGAACAAAATCTTCAAGCTTTAGACGAATTTAGCAGAACTTCCAAATGTCACTTCACCGCAATTAAAGCTGCAAAAGTATTACTCCAGACCGAAGGAAATTTGAGAAATACAAGACTTAATATTCTGCAGAAAATTCGATTGCAGCTTGAATTGTATCTTACCAGAGCACAAGAAAGGCAGTTTTTTGCTGAGTTTGCAACAATATCGACGATCGCAGTCGCGGTATTTTTTTGGTTCTACGTGCAGGTAAACCAAAAGCCCATTAATGGTATTGATAGTGAGATCGTTCGCGAACAACCTAAAACCAGCGAAGAATTTATCACTGGAAAAGGACAACAAAAAAACGTCGTATTAGAGGATGGCTCAATACTCTGGCTTGATTGGCACTCATACGTCAAGGTTGAGCTTGATCACAATACCAGGCGAGTCGAATTGATCAGCGGTGCGGCCATGTTTAAAGTGGTAAACAATCAAAACAAACCATTTATTGTTTTGGCCGACGGTGTAGAGACCCTTGTCACAGGGACTGAATTTAGTGTTGATAAACGCGTTAACAATAAAGTAAAAGTCGCTGTGTTAGAAGGCAGTGTTAGTGTGAGTAATCGCAGTAATCTGTATATTAAACTTGAAGCCGAGGAAATGGTTACTGCTGACAAACAAACAATAGCGGAAGTACAAACTACATCATCTAATGAAATTACAGCATGGCGGGACGGATTAATTGTTTTTCGTGAAAAACCATTGCTGGAAGCACTTCAAATCCTTGAGCCCTATACCTCTTTTGTATTCGACACATCCTGGTTAAACGTAGAAAAAGAAGTCGTGTCAGGGACGTTCTTTATCGAACGAGGAGACGCAGCATTAAAAACACTGTTTGAAACCTATAACTTGGAGGGAGAAATCACTTCGCACAATACCCTTAGAATAAAGCGTTCTTTTCACCATTTTTAAAAATTCACTTTCATCCTTACTGCATACCTCTTTGGAAGATCCGCCAATTATTAATAGAAATTATTCTCATTAGATTTACGGCTTTGCTATTCGCTGGCCGTGTATAGCATAAGTAAAAAATAAAAAAACAAATCACTTAGGAGAATAAATTGAGATTTTTTAGCCGAAAACTAGCAGGGCTGACGCTAGCTATTTGTGCAATGTCAGTCAATAGTGTTTCTGCTCGCGAGACATCATTGCAAACGTATCGCCTGGACTTGCCGCAATCATCATTACAAGACGCCCTTGAAAAATTTGCCCGTGAGACCAGACGCCAAGTATTGGTTGACGCAAACCTGATTAAGGGCATTCAGAGCAATGCAATTTTGGGAATATATACAGCCGAAGATGCATTGCTGTCGTTAATCGCAGATTCGGGATTAAAACTAGTTATTGTAGACAACACAGATTTCACACTAGTACCCATTGCGCCAGAAAGAACTGAAAAAGCGAGCAGACCAATTTCAGACGTGGAAACAATCATTGTTACAGGAACAAAAAGAAACAGGCCTATTCAAGAAGAAATCGTCTCTGTTTCTGTGTTTACGCCAGATGATATCGAAGAACAGGTTATTTTTAATTTAAATGACATTCTATTGCGTACATCCAATGTCTCAACAAGCGGTAATTCACTCAACTCCCTGTCTATTAGAGGTGTTCAACTCACTGGTGTTGGGGACACGGGACAGGGTTCAACTTCAAACATATATGTCGACAATTCACCGCAGTCTTTCAATGCAAACCAAAGCGCCACTCTCTTATGGGATGTTGCACAAGTTGAAGTCTTGAGAGGACCACAATCCACAATTCAGGGACGAAATGCCCTATCAGGCGCTCTGATTGTTAATACGGCGGATCCTGAATACTATTTCGATCTTTCGGCTAAAGCGCTCATTGGTAATGAAAATCAAGCACAGGGTTCATTTATGGTTAATGTCCCTTTGGTTGATGATCAAGTGGCCTTTAGATTGGCTGCAGATTATCGCGAAGTGGATTTCGAAGTCATCAACAGAAGCAACAGTCCGGCAGCCGGCAATAACACTCGATTTCAAGAGGCGGGAACAATCAGAGCGAAGCTTTTGATTGAACCAGAAGCGATTGAAGACTTGCGAATAGAATTAATTGCTAACTACGCTGAAACTGACCAGGGTGCGTTTAACACGAGTACCGCACCGGTTCAGTTTGGCGACCCAGCAATTGATGAATTTGATCCATTCGGAAATGAGACCTTTGAGTCAAATACGCGTTTTGAATCGTACGAGGTGCAACGTTACACGCTTGAGATTTCGTATAATTTAAATGAGCACTGGTCTTTGATCGGCATAGGAACATTTGAAGATGCCAATAGGCGCACAGATTTTGGACCTGGGAGTTTTAACGACAGTGACAATACTACGTATACGGCTGAGCTTAGAGCAGTGTACGAATATGGCAATATCAGTGGCTGGCTGGGTGCCTACTATTACGATTTCGAAGATATAATCGATTTTAGTTTCACTGCTGAACTCGATCTATTTGGTATCCCAACGATTCCAGAGGGATCTACTGTAACTCTTCTTCAAAACAATACTGTCGAGACGCAAAATGAAGCGATTTTTGCAGATTTAACATACCAACTAGATGATCATTGGACCTTTAACATTGGTGCAAGGTATGACCAAGAAGATGTTTCGTCATCTGATGACTCGGGGTCCTCTTCGGATCCAGCTGATTGCGTTTTTGCCCCCTCTTTTCCAGGCTTGGGCGGGCTTCCATGTGTGTTGATATTCCCAACTGCAGATGAGCCTGACCAGGAGGGAGATTTCAGCGCTTTTTTACCTAGAGCGAGTGTCAAGTATGATTTTGACACACTAATGTCGTTATCCTTTCAAGCGGCAAGAGGTTACAGGGCTGGTGGCGTATATCTTTTTGCAGCGCCAGGAGTTGAGCCTGAAACACGGTCATTTGATCCAGAGTTTCTGACAAATTATGAAATTGCGTTTCGTTCTCAGTTCCCCGAATTGAATCTTACGTTCAATGCAAATGTGTTTTATGCTGACTGGACTGATCAACAGGTCACTGTTACCGGCCCTTCTCAGACGATATTGGATGCGGACATTCTCAATGCTGGCTCTTCCGAGCTATATGGTGTTGAAGCTGAAGCCAAGTTAGAAATAAGTGATACTCTTGACTTATTTGCATCAATTGGGCTGTTAAAAACAAAATTCAAAGACTTTCCTTTCGCAGTCAATGCAGATGGAACGCCTGTTAATTCGGAAAACCCAGAATTTGCCAATCTAGCCGGCAACGAATTTAACAATGCGCCAAACCTGAATTTTTCATTTGGTTTTTCATATTCACCACTGGACGATGGGTTCTTTATCAATGCAAGTGCGGCTTACACAGAGGAACAATTCGGACGAATATTCAATTTAGCGGAAAACACGTCAGATAGTTTATTTATTATCAATACTCGACTGGGCTATCGATTTGAAAATATTGAAGTAGCAGTCTTTGCGAATAATCTGCTGGATCGGCGTGCTGTTTTAAATCGACGAATGACGATTGTTAACTCTGGCACGGGTGCAGTGGCTCCGGAAACCCTCGCCTCGTTCGCTGTCAATGATCCTCGGCTGGTTGGTTTAGAAGTAAAATATAACTTCTAAAAGAGAAGACGATGTCAATCAATCAAATTATCTTGACGTGTTCATCTTTGGCTTTAAAGCTCATTGATGTATATAGAAGAGTCTAACTTTAGGAGCGGCACACCATTAGGTTGTGCGGGCTCCTAAACCATTTTTGTTTACTTGCATGAGATTTATACCAACACACCAAACTTAAACAATTTATACTCTCCAGTGTCCATCTTGTGCCACTGCTCATTGTCTGTGAGTGGGTTTGTCGCAATGACAGTAACGATATCATCGGGCGTAGTTTCATGTTTGAAATCTATACTAACGTCAGCGTCAATCAGGTTGGCTGTGCCAAAAGGTGACTTTCTCGTGATCCAATACAGTTTGCTAGTGCAATATGACAAAAGCAACTCACCATCAGTCAGCAGCATATTATAAATGCCAAATGATCTCAGTTGATCGCAAAGTGTCGCTGCGTACTTGAAGACGGATTTCATATTGCTGGGTTTCTCTCTTCCAAAATGATCGAGTAACTGGTCAAGGATCCAACAAAAAGCAAGTTCGCTGTCAGTGTTACCAACAGGCAAATGATACTTGGGTTTCAGCGCAGTTTTGTATTTTGACAACTGACCATTATGCGCAAAACTCCACGCCCTACCCCATAAATTTCTAATAAAGGGGTGTGTGTTTTCGAGGCAAATTCGGCCTCTGTTTGCTTGGCGAATATGACTGACGATGGTGCGGCTTTTTATTGGATACTGGCAAATCAGATCGGCAATAAATGAGTCGCAGCTAGGATTAGCATCTTTGAAATTACGACAGCCTTTACCTTCGTAAAAAGTAATGCCGAAACCATCTTTATGAGGGCCTGTTTTGCCACCTCGCTGCATCAATCCATTGAAACTGAAACAAATGTCCGTTGGCACATTTGCAGTCATTCCCAACAGTTCACACATAAACATACACCTCATTCTTTTACTGACTGGGTATAGTGACAAATATCGTCTTGATCGTAAATATCAATACAGCTGAGCGTATTATTTGACGCAGAAATGCATGTTTTTCATTCACAAATCATCGGTGCGTTTTAAATACAAACAATTGTCGGAAGTGTTCACGATGATTTACATCAAATTTAGCTGGCTCATGTATACCCTTGTGAAACCCTCAAAAAAAGAAATGACAATACTAAAGTACAGACCTAACACGCCGATACAGACTCAGATATCACCCCCTTTTCTTGTATGGATACAGCGATATTGGTAACAATTTATGACGTTAAAGAAAAAACTTATTTTCACAGCAATATTTGTTTCTGCATGCATCTGCGTTTTGCTCGCTACTTTTTACTATCAGAGTAGCCAAGCGCAACAAAAATTACTTGAAGCCGTTGAGCTATCTAAAAACGCCGTCTCATCATCAGAAGACAGCGAAAATGTAATTAATACAATTCAAACGCAATTAAAGAATGAAGTCCAATCGCTTATCGCAACCACTGAACCTCTTAAAGAAAACAAAACGCGCCTTTCACTTTTAAGCAGAAAATCCAATCAAGTCTCTGAACGTCTGGGAGACCTTCGACTCTTACTCGAAGAACAAGAAGACTTCTTAGATGACGATAGCGAAGCTGCATATTTAACGGAAGATATCATTTTTGAATTAGATGATATCGCTCAGCAATTGCAACGTGAACTGACGGTGAATATTCAAACTATTTCAGAAGCGAATGCGTTGTCCGCAACTGCAGTGGTTGAAAAGTCCTCGAATTTAGATGCCTTAAAAAACGAATTTAATCAGGCGTTTACTAGCTTAATTGCAATATCGCATCAGAATGTCCAGAACAATAGTGATGCAATTGAAACAATTTCCGACGTGCAGAAAAGTAACAAAGCAATCGACCTCAACATTACGATCAGCCTCGTGCTGCTTTGTTTGATTATCATTGGTACCTTTAGCTACATTGTTATCCAAGTCACTCGACCGCTTAATAAGATTGGTGAAGCGGTCCACAAAGTAGCTGAAGGCGACCTCAATGCATCTTTCTCGATATCAGAAAAGGACGAATTTGGTCAACTGTCGATTTCTATCAGCAAAATGGTCAATAAAATCAAGCTGATGATATCTGATATTAATAGCGACACAAAGATTCTTTTAAATGCATCCGAGACACTATCAACCATCAGTGAAAACACCAGTTCTGTTATCGACAAAGAAAGGGATGAAATCAGCAATATTGTCACTGCTACAGAACAAATGCTAACAACCGTTGCATCGGTATCGACCGCTTCAAGTCGCTCCATTGAAAGTGCAGTGAAAACGCAAGATGCGTCAGAACAAGGCGTCGAAATCGTTCATTCTAATATTCAGCAAGTAAATTCATTGGCTACAGACTTTAATGCAGGCGCGGAAGTAGTGCGAAATGTTGAATCAAAAACCGAAGAAATTACGAAGATCCTTGATGTGATTAAGGAAATCGCTGAACAAACCAACTTGCTATCGCTCAATGCTGCTATCGAAGCCGCGCGAGCGGGAGAACAAGGTAGAGGTTTTGCTGTCGTTGCAGACGAAGTAAGAGAGTTAGCCAATAGAACGCAAAAAAGCACCACGGAAATTGGCAATATTATCGATGGATTGCGCGATGCATCCGCTGAAGCCGTGCAGTACATGCAGTCAAGCAAAGAAGGTGTAGAAAACACAACGAATGAAGCAAAACGCGTTGATGGCGTTTTCAACGACATCCAATCGCTAGTGAAGGACATTCGAGACAATATTGATAGCGTTGCTGTCGCCAGTGAAGGCCAGCAACAAGCATCTAACGATGTCCAGAAAAGACTGATTGTCGTTGAAAACGAGACAGTAAAACTTCAGGACATGTCAAAACAGGTGGTCACACAAAGTACTGAATTAAGGGACGTGAGCGAGCGTTTGACCCGACATCTTACTGCGTTCTCCTTTTAGTTTACAAACAACTGCGTTATGCTGCCTAACGGCAGTATTGCTATCGATGTTGCACTTATCGATAATGTTTTCGATAGATTATTACGGACATAATTTTTCGGTTAATCCACTTCTACGCTTAATCATATTTCCAAGAACTTAGCTTCCCTTACAGAGTAGTATAAGATTATGCATTCTCTTCACTTCGTCAAACCCTGCTAGACTGTATAAAGGCTTCATCGATGTAGACAGTACTGAAGCTAATGTCACAACACGCTTAACGTAATTGTAAGCGAGCGTAAAAACAAGGAATAAGAATGAATAGACTTTCTAAGATGCTTTTCGCGTTGTTTTTCATAACCACTAATATGGTAAGTGCAAATGCCAATATCGTCGAGACACAAATCACTTTGCCGGACGGCTTAGGTTCCGCAACTCTATATAGTGATGAAACCATGGATAGTGCTAAATCTGGCGTTATTGTTGTTCACGAATGGTGGGGCTTAAATCAATACGCTAAAGACCGAGCAAAAATGCTCGCCGAAGAGGGTTACACTGCCATTGCGGTCGATATGTACGGACACGGCAAGGTGGCTGATCACCCCAACGATGCGCAAGGCTTTATGCAAGCGGCATTGAAAGACCCCGAAAAGGTCAGCGCAAGATTTAACGCTGCAAAAGACATACTAAAGCAACAAAAAACCGTAGATCTTAAACGCGTGTTTGCTATGGGGTATTGTTTCGGCGGCGCTGTTGTTCTTAATCAGGCGCGCCTAGGCAATGATCTAGCGGGGGTTGCAAGTTTTCACGGCAGTTTAGGTGCGGCCGTTGAAGCAAAACCAGGCGATATTAAGAGTAGAGTCATGGTCGCTCATGGTGGTGCTGATCCGCTTGTTCCCGACGAACAGGTCACCGCTTTCATTCAGGAAATGTTGGCGCTGGACGTAGATTTAAAATTCTTGAGTTTTCCGCAAGCAGTGCATAGCTTTACGAATCCCGAAGCAACCGAAAAAGGCAAGAAGTTCGAACTGCCTTTGGCATACGATGAACAAGCAGATACCGAAAGCTGGAATGCATTTTTGACGTTTATTGCTGAATAAAAACAAGGCTCATTGATTTGAATATTGCAGTGTTTGCCACCAGCTTTCCGGTGCATCAATGCAGCCATCATTACTCACTTTTGGAAAGGGAATGTTGCGTTTTTTACATTCCCTGTACAGTACTGGGAATCCGCCCCTAAACAAAATCTCTTGCACTTCTTGTTCTGGGAGATTGGCTTGCTGATA